>DAORHX010000141.1:0-8636 GCA_035438245.1 Rubrivivax sp. | reverse complement strand
CGCCCGGTGCAGGCGCGCCCGCGCGAACTGGGCCGGCCGAGCGGCGGCTGGCGGCGGCGGCTGTACACGGTCATCTTCGAGGCCGACACACGCGCCGGCCGCGCCTTCGACCTGGCGTTGATCGCGCTGATCCTGGCCAGCGTGGCGGTGGTCGTGCTCGACAGCATGGCCGGGGTGCACCAGCAGCACGGCCGCTGGCTGCGCGGGCTCGAGTGGTTCTTCACGCTGGCCTTCACCGCCGAATACCTGGCGCGGCTGGCCTGCGTGCGCCACCCGTGGCGCTATGCGCGCAGCTTCTTCGGCATCATCGACCTGCTGGCGATCCTGCCGACCTACCTGTCGGTGCTGATGCCGGAGATGCACGCGCTGATCGACGTGCGGCTGCTGCGGCTGCTGCGGCTGTTCCGGCTGCTGAAGCTCACCGCCTACGTCAGCGAGTTCGGCGCGCTGTACCGCGCGCTGCGCAACTCGCGGCGCAAGATCGCGGTGTTCCTCGCCTTCGTGCTGCTGGTGACGATGATCATGGGCACGCTGATGTACGTGGTCGAGGGTCCGGACAACGGCTACACCAGCATCCCGGTGGGCGTGTACTGGGCGATCACCACGCTGACCACGGTGGGCTTCGGCGACCTCACGCCGAAGACCGACCTCGGCCGCTTCATCGCCAGCCTGATGATGCTGATGGGCTGGGGCACGCTGGCCGTGCCCACCGGCATCGTCAGCGCCGAACTGGTCGGGCAGCAGACCCGGCGCGAGCCGACCACCCGCACCTGCCACGAATGCCTGAGCGAAGGCCATTCGCCGGACGCGAAGTTCTGCCGCGACTGCGGCGCGAAGCTGCCACCGTACCAGCGTGACGCCGGTTGACCGGGCGCGGCGCTGACGCCGCAGAGGCCGCCTGCCTGGGCCGCCACCGGCTGTCGCGTGCGCGCCGGCGTCGCTGCCTGGCGCAGCACCAGCGATGCCGACGACCGCGGTTGCCGCGGCTCGCGGCAGGGCGCTACGCGCGCATCGCCTTCAGGATCTGCTGCGAGCCGGCCGCCAGCAGCCTGGCATCGGAGCCGACGGTGACGAAGCGGAAGCCCTTCGCGGCACGTGCACGCGCGACCTCGGGCGCGCCGTTGTGCACGCCGGCGACCACGCCGTGCGCCTTGGCGCGAGCGAGGATGTGCTCGATGGCCTGCGCCGCCTTCGGCTCGGGGTTGTCGAAGTCCGGCTTGCAGCCCAGCGCCAGCGACAGGTCCGATGGCCCGATGTAGACCGCGTCCAGCCCCTCGACCGACAGGATGTCGTCCAGGTTGTCCAGCGCCTGCGCGGTTTCGATCATGGCGAAGGCGACGACCGTGTCGTTGGCGTGCTGCGGGTAGTCGGGCCCGCCGTACAGCAGCGCGCGCACCGGGCCGAAGCTGCGTGTGCCGCGCGGCGCGTAGTGCGTCCAGGCCACCAGCTTCTGCGCGTCCTCGCGCGTGTTGATCATCGGACAGATCACCGCGTAGGCGCCGGCGTCGAGCGACTTCATGATGATGCCGGGCTCCAGCCACGGCACGCGCACCACCGGTACCGTCGGCGTGGTCGAGATCGCCTGCAGCATCGTCACCATCGCCGCGTAGTCGATGACGCCGTGCTGCATGTCGATGGTCAGCGTGTCCCAGCCCTGGTGCGCCATGACCTCGGCGCTGAAGCTGTTCGGCACGGCCAGCCAGCCGTTGACTGCGGCCTTGTCCTCGCGCCACAGCGTGCGCAGGCGGTTCTCTCTCATCGGTTGCACCTCCGCTGCAAGTGTCATCAGTCGTCGTACAACAAAGAATAACCACAAGATGCCGAACTGGCAAGCCCGGCGTCAGAAGTTCAGCCGATGTCGAGTCCGGTCGACGTGGCGCGGCGGCGGCGCTCCCGGCTGTTGGCCAGGTGCGTGCGCATCGCCGCGCGCGCGGCCTCCCCGTCCTGGTTGCGGATGGCGTCGAAGATGCTTTCGTGCTCGGCATTGACGCGCCGCAGGTACAGCCGCTGTTCGTCGCTGATGCCGCCGGCACCGGCCAGCCGCGCACGCGGGATGATCATCGCCCCCAGGCTCGACATCAGGTCGGCGAAGTGTGCGTTCTGCGTGGCGCGCGCGATCTCCAGGTGGAACTGGAAATCGGGCCCGACCGCGTCGCGCCCGTCTTCCACCGCCGCCGCCACGGCATCGAGCGCGCTGCGCATCTGCCGCAGGTTGTCGGCGTTGCGCCGCTGCGCAGCCAGGCTGGCGGCTTCGGTCTCGATGCCGATGCGCAGCTCGAGCACGGCGATGACGTCGCGCAGCGTGGCGAACTGCTCCGGCGCCAGGCGGAACGGCGCTGCTTCGCCGAGGCCGACGACGAAGGTGCCGATGCCGTGGCGCGTCTGCACCAGCCCCGAGGCCTGCAGCTTGGAGATGGCTTCGCGCACCACCGTGCGGCTGACGCCGAACTCGGCCATGAACTCGGCCTCGGTCGGCAGCTTGTCGCCCGGCGCAAGGCGGCCTTCGCGGACGCGGTCGCCCAGCACTTCGACCAGCTCCAGCGCCAGACTGCGCGGCCGGCGCCGCAGAAGTTCAGTCGACGATTCCATGCCCATCCTCCGCGTAAACCCTGACTCGGTTCGGCTTGACAGCCGTTGACTGTTTTCGGCACATTCACGTTGTACGACAACTGACGTCTGCTGACAAGCCTAAAGTCCCGCAGTTTTGTTGCCACCATGCCTGCCCACCCCACCCCGCTGCGCTTTCGCCGCCTGCTGCTGACCGGCGCGGCCGGCAATCTGGGCCGCGAGCTGCGGCCGCGGCTGAAGGCCTATTGCGATGCGCTGCGCGTGTCCGACGCCGCGCCGCTGGGCGCGGCGGCGCCCGGCGAGGAAGTGCAGCAGGCCGCGCTGCAGGATCACGACGCGGTGCATGCGCTGCTGCAGGGCGTCGATGCCGTCGTGCACCTGGGCGGCGTGTCGGTCGAAGGGCCGTTCGAGCCGATCCTGCAGGCCAACATCATCGGCATGCACCACCTCTACGAGGCGGCGCGCAAGCACGGCGTCAAGCGCATCGTCTTCGCCAGCTCGAACCATGTCACCGGCTTCTACCGCCAGGACCAGGTGATCGACCCACGCGCACCGATGCGCCCCGACGGCCACTATGGCCTGAGCAAGGCCTTCGGCGAGAACCTGGCGCAGTTCTACTTCGACCGCTATCGCCTGGAGACGGTCAGCCTGCGCATCGGCTCGAGCTTCGCCGAGCCGAAGGACCGGCGCATGCTCGCCACCTGGATGAGCTACGACGACCTGGAACGTCTGGTCGTGTCCAGCCTGACCGCGCCGCGGGTCGGCCACACCGTCATCTACGGGCTGTCGGACAACACGGTGCGCTGGTGGGACAACACACCGGCAGCGCACATCGGCTACCGGCCGCAGGACAGCTCGGAACCGTTCCGCGCCGCGGTCGAGGCACGCCAGCCGTCGCTGGACATCAACGATGCGGCGACGCTGTACCAGGGCGGCGGCTTCTGCGCCAAGGGCCCCTACGAGTGAGCTGCCCCGGCCCCGCTTCTTCCACACCCGTCACACAGGAGACCTCGATGCGTGCTCATTCCCGGATCTCGCGTGCCTGCACGCAGCTCGCCGCCGCGCTGCTGGCCGGCTTCGGCCTGGCCGCCGCCCATGCGGCGGAGTTCCGCTCGGCCGACATCCACAACGCCGACGACTACCCGACCGTGGTGGCCGTCAAGTACATGAGCGAGCAGCTCGACAAGAAGAGTGGCGGCAGGTACAAGATCAAGGTCTACAACAAGGGTGCGCTGGGCACCGAGAAGGAGACCATCGACCAGGTGAAGATCGGCGCGCTGGACATGACGCGCGTGAACATCAGCCCGATGAACAACGTCTGCCCGCTGACGCAGGTGCCGACGATGCCGTTCCTGTTCCATTCGGTCGAGCACATGCGCAAGGTGCTCGACGGCCCCGTGGGCGAGGAGATCCTGAAGAACTGCGAGTCTGCCGGCTTCATCGGCCTGGCGTTCTACGACAGCGGCGCACGCAGCATCTACGCGAAGAAGCCGATCAAGACCGTGGCCGACGCCAAGGGCCTGAAGATCCGCGTGCAGCAAAGCGACCTGTGGGTGGCGCTGGTCAGCGCGATGGGCGCCAACGCCACGCCGATGCCCTACGGCGAGGTCTACACCGGGCTGAAGACCGGGCTGATCGACGCCGCGGAGAACAACATTCCCTCGTTCGACACGGCCAAGCACGTCGAGGCGGTGAAGGTCTATTCGAAGACCGAGCATTCGATGGCGCCCGAGATGCTGCTGATGAGCAAGGCGGTGTGGGACAAGCTGCCGAAGGCCGACCAGGACATGATCCGCGCCGCGGCCAAGGAA
Organism: Rubrivivax sp.; assembly: GCA_035438245.1. Lineage (GTDB taxonomy): Bacteria > Pseudomonadota > Gammaproteobacteria > Burkholderiales > Burkholderiaceae_C > Rubrivivax. The sequence continues at coordinate 4,257 of DAORHX010000141.1, read as the reverse complement.
TCGGTGGCGGTGCAGCGGCAGAAGTGGGACGAGCAGGAAGCCAAGTCGCTGGCCCGCGTCAAGGCGCAAGGCGCCGAGATCGTCGAGGTCGACAAGAAGAGCTTCCAGGCGGTGATGGGGCCGGTGTACGACAAGTTCATGACCTCGGCCGACCAGAAGCGCCTGGTCAAGGCCGCCCAGGACACGAAGTAGAGCGTCAGCCCGCGCCGCGCTAGCCCATGTACACCCGCCTTTGCGCGGCGCTGTCGCGCCTGAGCCTCATGCTGGCCTCGATCGGCCTGATCGCTGTCGTGCTGTGCGTGCAGTGGCAGGTGTTCGGCCGCTACGTGATGAACGACACGCCCACCTGGGCCGAGGCGCTGGCCATGCTGCTGGTGCTGTTCGTCACCGCCTTCGGCCTGGCGGTGGGCGTGCGCGACGCCGGCCACATCGGGCTCGAATCGATGGTCGCGCTGCTGCCCGAAGCCTGGCAGCGCCGCATCGAGCTGCTGATCCACGCCCTGGTCGGCCTGTTCGGTGCGCTGATGGTCTACGGCGGCTGGACCTGGGCGGTCGCCAAGTGGGGCGAGAAGAAGCCGATGCTGCCGGTGCCCGACGGCATCGACTACGTGCCGCTGGTCATCGCCGGCGTGCTGATCGTGCTGTTCTCGATCGAACACATCGCCGCCAACCTGCGCGGCACGACCGTCGAACCCGCATGGAACTGACGCCGGGCCGCCCCAAGTCAGTTCGCGCCCCACGGGCCACGCAGTGGCCCTTGCAGGGCCATGGGGGCCGCGCGCGCAGCGCGCTGGGGGGGCCATGGAACTGACCGTTCTCTGCATCAGCTTCACGCTGCTGCTGCTGCTGGGCGTGCCGGTGGCCTTCTCGATCGGCCTGGCGTCGGTGGCGACGATCGTCGCCGCCGGGCTGCCGATCGCCGTCGTCTTCCAGAAGATGGTCGGCGGCATGCAGGTGTTCAGCTTCCTGGCGATCCCGTTCTTCGTCTTCGCCGGCGAGCTGATGCTGTACGGCGGCATCGCCGAGCGCATCGTGCGCTTGGCCAACAGCCTGGTCGGCCACGTGCGCGGCGGTCTGGGCATGAGCAACGTGCTCGGCTGCACGCTGTTCGGCGGCATCGTCGGCTCGCCGGTGGCCGATGTGTCGGCGATGGGCAGCGTGATGATCCCGCTGATGAAGAAGGAAGGCTACGACGCCGACTACGCGGTCAACGTCACCACCCATGCCGCGCTGGTCGGCGCGCTGATGCCGACCTCGCACAACCTGATCCTGTTCACGCTGGCCACCTCCGGGCTGGCGTCGGTGAGCGTGCTCGGGCTGATCCTCGCCGGCCTGGTGCCGGCGCTGCTGCTGACGCTGTGCAACCTGGGCGCCGCGTACTGGGTGGCGAAGAGGCGCGGTTATCCGGTGCGCGGCAGCTTCCCCGGCCGGGGCGCGGTGGCCGCCGCCTTCGCGGCGTCGCTGCCGGGGCTGCTGGTGGTGTTCATCATCCTCGGCGGCATCCTGTCGGGCATGTTCACGGCCACCGAGTCGGCGGCGATCGCGGTCGGCTGGGCGTTGCTGGTCACCGTGCTGGTGTACCGCTCGCTGCGCTGGAAGGACTTCCTGAAGGCCTGCGCGAAGGCCTGCAAGACCACCGGCGTGGTGCTGCTGCTGATCGGCATCTCGGCGGCCTTCGGCTACTTCCTCGCGCTGTACGAGGTGCCGCAGAAGACCGGCGAGCTGATGCAGTCGGTGTCCGATTCGCCGTGGGTCATCTTCCTGATGATCAACGTGCTGCTGTTCGTGCTGGGCACCTTCCTCGACATGGCGCCGACGATCCTCATCTGCACGCCGATCTTCATGCCGATCGCGATGCAGTTCGGCATGGACCCGCTGCAGTTCGGCGTGGTCATGCTGATCAACTGCGCGCTCGGGCTGAACACGCCGCCGGTGGGCACGGTGCAGTTCGTCGGCTGCGCCATCGGCGAAGTCAGCGTCGGCCAGGTGATGCGCTCGATCCTGCCGTTCTACGGCGCGCTGCTGCTGTGCCTGATGCTGGTGACCTACGTGCCGGCTTTCTCGACCTGGCTGCCCGGATTGGTCAAATGAACCCACTGCCCATATCCCCGGCCGAAGGCCCGGGCGTCGCCTTCACGCCCTGCGCGCGCTACCCCGACCCGGCGGTCGAGGTGCTGCACGACAGCTTCCTCGCGCTGCGCCTGTATTCGGCGCAGGTCGAGCAGCTGGTCACCGGGCTGCGCTGGGCCGAGGGGCCGCAGTGGTTCGGCGACGGCCGCTACCTGCTGTTCAGCGACATCCCGAACAACCGCATCCTGCGCTGGGACGAATGCACCGGCCACACCGGCATCTTCCGCGCGCCGTCGAACCATGCCAACGGCTTGGCGCGCGACAGCATGGGGCGGCTGCTCAGCTGCGAGCACCTGACACGCCGCGTCACGCGCACCGAATACGACGGCTCGATCACGGTGCTGGCCGAGCGCTGGCAAGGCAGGCGGCTGAATTCGCCGAACGACATCGTCGGCGACCGCCAGGGCGCGGTGTGGTTCACCGACCCGCTGTTCGGCATCGCCGGCCATTGGGAAGGCGAGCCGGCCGACAGCGAGACGCCGTGGGCCGTCTACCGCATCGCGCCCGAAGGCGGCGAGCCGCAGCGTGTCATCGACGACCTGGCCGCGCCCAACGGCCTGGCCTTCTCGCCGGACGAGCGACTGCTGTACGTGGTCGAGAGCCGCGCCACGCCGCACCGCCGCATCTGGCAGTACGACGTCGGCGCCGGCGGGCAGCTGTCGAACAAGCGGCTGTTCGTCGACGCTCAGGGCCCTGGCGCCTACGACGGCATCGCCGTCGACCGCCGCGGCAACGTCTGGTGCGGCTTCGGCTGCAGCAGCGGCGCGCAGTCGGCCGAGCTCGACGGCGTGCGTGTCTACGATGCCTCGGGCCGCGCGATCGGCCACGTCCACCTGCCCGAGCGTTGCGCCAACCTGTGCTTCGGCGGGCCGAAGCACAACCGCCTGTTCATGGCGGCGAGCCGTTCGCTGTACGCGCTGTACGTCAACGTGCAGGGGGCTGCCTAGGACGGGGCCCAGGGCGCCGCGGCGGCGCGGCCCGGGCGGTCGTCGTCTCCCGGCAGCACCGCGGCCGGATAGCGGATGCGGTGCGCCAGGTCGTCCTGCGCCGCGGTCGGCGGCTGGGTGAACAGGCTGCCGACGATCATCGCCGCGAAGCCGGCCGGCACGCCGAAGATGCCGGCCGACATCGGCTGGATGTCCCACCACAGCTGGATCGGCGCCTGCAGGCCGAGCAGCCCGCGCAGCCACGGGTCGGTGGTGGCCATGTAGTACGCGGTCACGCCCAGGCCGACGAGCATGCCCAGCGCCGCGCCGAAGCGATTCGCGCGCGGCCAGAACACGCCCAGCACCAGCGCCGGGAAGAAGGTCGCCGCAGCGATCGAGAACGCCGCCGACACCAGCACCAGCAGGTCGGGCGGCTTCTGCGCGGTCACCGCCGCGGCGGCCAGCGTGACCAGCAGCATCAGCGTCTTCGTCAGCGTGACGCGCTGCGCGGTCGACGCCTGCGGGTCGATCATCTTGTAGTACAGGTCGTGCCCGAGCGAGTTCGAGATCGTCAGCAGCAGCCCGTCGGCCGTGGACAGCGCGGCAGCCAGGCCGCCGGCCGCGACCATCGCGGACACGACATACGGCAGCCCGGCGATCTCGGGCGTGGCCAGCACGATGATGTCGGCACCGATGCGCAGCTCACCCCACTGCAGCACGCCGTCGTGGTTCAGGTCCTCCACCGACAGCAGCGCCGGGTCGACCTTGTTCCAGGTGGCGATCCACGCCGGCAGGCTCTCCAGCGGCATGCCTGGCAGCGTGCTCAGCAGCTCGTACTTGACCAGCACCGCCAGCGCCGGCGCGGTCAGGTACAGCAGCGCGATGAAGAACACCGACCAGGCGACCGACTCGCGCGCCTCGCGCACGGTCGGCGTGGTGTAGGAACGCACCAGGATGTGCGGCAGCGCGGCCGTGCCCATCATCAGGCAGAACACCAGCGCCAGGAAGTTGCGCCGCGAGCTGTCGAACTGCGCCCGCTCGGCGGCGTCGCCCTGCGGGTCGCCGGCGAAAGCCTGCGCGTGCGGCGGCATGCCGGACAGCGGCGCGGCACGCGCCTCGCTGGACGCCTTGGCCGCGGACCAGACGCGCGTCGCTTCGGCGCTGTCCCGCGGCAGCGAGGCCAGCGCGCGGTTGGCCTGCT
>DAORHX010000140.1:0-8638 GCA_035438245.1 Rubrivivax sp. | reverse complement strand
CTTCGCCCCGCACAGGCCGCTCCTACAGCGGACCGTGAAGTTCGGCTTCGCGCCGCAAACGGCCGCACCGCAGCCCGCCGCGGAGGCGGCTTCGACAAGCGCCTCCCCCCTCTACGCTGGGGGGGCCGCTGGCGCCTCGTCGCCCAACAATTCCTGCCATCGACAGCGGCCAACGGTGCCGCACCCACCCGCAGGAGACGCCCTCATGAACACTTCCGTACCGCAAGCGCCCGCCGTCGTGCGCTCCGGCTCGTTGCCCGATTCGATCAAGGTCGAGCCGCTGACCTGCGCCATCGGCGCCCAGCTGTCCAACGTCGACCTCGGCGTCGCCTCGCGCGACCCCGCTCTGGTGGCCGAGATCCGTGCGCTGCTGCTGAAACACCGCGTGCTCTTCTTCCGCGACCAGCACATCACGCGCGCCGAGCACGTGGCCTTCGCGCGCAACTTCGGCGAGCTGGAAGACCACCCTGTCGCCGGCAGCGACCCCGAGAACCCCGGCCTGGTGCGCATCTACAAGAACCCCGACCAGCCGAACGACCGCTACGAGAACTCCTGGCACGCCGACGCCACCTGGCGCGAGAAGCCTCAGTTCGGCGCGGTGCTGCGCTGCGTCGAATGCCCGCCGGTCGGCGGCGACACGATGTGGGCCAACATGGTGCTGGCCTACGAGAAGCTGCCCGAGCACGTCAAGACGCAGATCGCCGGGCTGCGCGCCCGCCACAGCATCGAGGCCAGCTTCGGCGCCGTGATGCCGGCCGACAAGCGCCTCGCGCTCAAGGCGCAGTTCCCCGACGCCGAGCACCCGGTGGTGCGCACGCACCCCGAAACCGGCGAGAAGATCCTGTTCGTCAACGCCTTCACCACGCACTTCACCAACTTCCACACGCCCGAGCACGTGCGCGTCGGCCAGGACTACACGCAAGGCATGAGCCAGCTGCTGCAGTACCTGATCAACCAGGCCGCGATCCCCGAGTACCAGGTGCGCTGGCGCTGGAAGCCGAACTCGATGGCGATGTGGGACAACCGCGCGACCCAGCACTACGCGGTGATGGACTACCCGCCGTGCCACCGCAAGATGGAACGCGCCGGGATCATCGGCGATAAGCCCTATTGACCGCTGACCGCCCCTCTTCGACTACTTTTCAAGGACACACCATGAACTTCCTCGACGGCCATCTCTTCCCCGAGAACCAGGACAAGCTCGTCATCACCGCCGCGCCCTACGGCCCCGAATGGATCCCCTCGGACTTCCCCGAGGACATCGCGGTGTCGATGGCCGAGCAGGTGCAAAAGGCGGTCGACTGCTACAACGCCGGCGCCACCGTGCTGCACGTGCATGTGCGCGAGGCCGACGGCCGTGGGTCAAAGCGGCTGTCGATGTTCAACGAGCTGCTCGCCGGCATCCGCAAGGCCGTGCCCGACATGATCCTGCAGGTCGGCGGCTCGATCAGCTTCGCGCCGGAGGGCGAGGGCGCCGCTGCCAAGTGGCTGAGCGACGACACGCGCCACATGCTGGCCGAGCTGGAGCCGACGCCCGACCAGGTGACGGTCACGGTCAACACCTCGCAGATGAACATCGGCGAGCAGTTCGACTTCCGCGATATCGCCGGCACCTCGCTGGCCGATCCGCAGAACTTCGAGACCTACTCGAACATGATCGTGCCGTCGAACCCGAGCTTCTTCGAGGAGCACGTGCGGCGCCTGAGCGCCCGCGGCATCCAGAGCGCCTTCCAGTTCTACAACATCAACAGTTTCGAGACGGTCGAGCGGCTGATGCGCCGCGGCATCTACAAGGGTCCGCTGGTGTGCAACTGGGTGGCGATCGGCGGCGGCATGGACCAGCCGACGATCTACAGTCTGGCCAACTTCGTGCGCGCGGTGCCGGACAACGCGGTGCTGACGGTCGAGAGCAGCATGCGCAACGTGCTGCCGATCAACATGATGGGCCTGGCGATGGGCCTGCACGTGCGCTGCGGCATCGAGGACAACCTGTGGAACCAGTCGCGCACCGAGAAGATGAGCACGGTCAAGCAGATCGAGCAGTTGGTGCGCGTGTCGCGCGAGTTCGGCCGCGAGGTCGCCAGCGGCAAGGAAGCGCGCCAGATCTGCAAGATCGGCGTGTTCTACGACACGGTCGAGGAGACGCTGGCGGCCAACGGCTTTGCGCCCAACCCGAAGGGCGGCCAGCAGGGTTTCCTGCGCAAGGCGGCCTGAAGGAGCGATGGTGCGCACGAGCATCCATCAGGCTGCGCCAGGCGGCAGCCGGCGCAAGGCACGGGGCGCGAGCTTCGCGAAGTTCGCGGTCCTCGCCATTGCCGCCGCACCGCTGGCCGCGATGGCCTGGACGAACAAGCCGGTGAAGGTGCTGGTGCCGGCGCCGGCCGGCGGCACCGCCGACATCGTCGCGCGCGTCGTCGCCGAGGCCTTGTCGGCCGAGATCGGCCAGCCGGTGATCGTCGAGAACAAGCCCGGTGCCGGCGGCGCCATCGCGGTCGAGGCGCTGAAGGGCTCGCCGCCCGACGGCCAGACGCTGCTGATCGCGGCCAGCAACATCCTGACCGAGGTGCCGCTGGTGATGAAGACCCGCTTCGACCCGGTCAAGGACGTCAAGCCGGTGACGATGGTGGGCCGCGCCAACATGGTGCTGGTGGCCGCGTCCAGCGTGCCGGCCAACGACGTCAAGGGGCTGATCGGCTACCTGAAGACACAGCACGGCGGCAAGGGCAGCTTTGCTTCGTATACCGCCGGCACCAGCTCGCACTACGCGGGAGCGATCTTCGCGAAGAAGGCGGGGCTGGATCTGGCGCACGTGCCCTTTCCCGGTTCGCCGGCGGCGCTGCAGCAGGTGATGGGCGGGCAGGTCGACATCATGTTCGACGGCGTGCCGACCTCGCTGCCGCTGATCAAGGGCGTCAAGCTGAAGGCCTTCGGCGTCGCGGCCAGGACGCGTTCGGTGCACCTGCCTGATGTGCCGACGATGGCCGAGCAGGGCTTGCCCGAGATCGACTTCAGCAACTGGGTCGGCACCGTGGTGTCGTCCAGGCTGTCGCCGGAGTTGATCGGCCAGATCAACATCGCCACGCTGAAGGCGGTGATGTCGCCGAAGGTGCGCGACCGGCTGATCGCCGCCGGCTTCGAGCCTTCGGTCAGCGAAAGTCCCGACAAGCTGGCGCAGATGGTCAGGGCTGATTTCGAGCGCAACGCGAAGATCGTCAAGGCCTTCGACATCCGCCTGGAGCAGTGAGCACGGTCATGAACGACACCACGGTACTGATCGTGCCCGGCCTGCGCGACGCGGTCGCGCTGCACTGGCAGACCCTGCTCGAAGCAAAGCTGCGCGCGCAGGGCCGGCCGGTGGTGGCGCTGACCCCTCCGGGACGCGAAGATCTGCAGTGCGCGGCGCGCGTGGCCGCGATCGACGACGCGGTGCGCGCCATCGACGCTGCGGTGGTGATCGTCGCGCACAGCGCCGGCTGCGTGATGGTCGCGCACTGGGCGCAGAAGATGCGCCGCCGCATCCGCGGCGCCCTGCTCGCCGCACCGGCGGACTTCGAGCTGCCGATGCCGACGGGCTATCCGACGACCGAACAACTGCGCGCCGGCGGCTGGCTGCCGGTGCCGCGCACGCGGCTGCCCTTTCGCAGCATCGTCGCCGCCAGCAGCAACGACCCGCTGGGCGACCACGACCGCATCGTCGAGCTGGCCGAGGCCTGGGGCAGCGAACGCGTCGACCTCGGCGCGGTCGGCCACCTGAACCCGGCCTCGGGCTACGGCGAATGGCCGCGCGCCGAGGCTTTCATCGACGCACTGAGCACGGCGCGGGCGCTTGCCTGATTCCGCCTGAAGGAGAGATTCCATGGCCAAAGCCATCCGCTTCCATCGCCTCGGCGGCCCCGAGGTGCTCGAGCTCGAGAACGTCGAGGTCGGCGCGCCCGGCCCCGGCCAGGCGCGCGTGCGCCACGCCTACATCGCGGTGAATTTCATCGACGTCTACTTCCGCACCGGGCGCTACCCGACGCCGCTGCCCAGCGGCCTGGGCAGCGACGCGGTCGGCGTGGTCGAGGCGGTGGGCGAGGGCGTGACCGAGGTCAAGGTCGGCGACCGCGTCGGTTACCTGCTCGGGCCGCAGGGCGCCTACGCCGACGTGCGCCTGATGCCGGCCGAGGTGCTGATCCCGCTGCCGGCGGACGTGTCCGACGAAAGCGCGTCGGCGCTGATGATGAAGGGCATGACCGCGCAGTACCTGTTCCGCCAGGTGTTCCCGCTGCACGGCGGCGAGACCATCCTGTACCACGCGGCGGCCGGCGGCGTCGGCCTGGTGGCCTGCCAGTGGGCGCGCGCACTCGGCGTGACGATGATCGGCACCGCCAGCACCGAGGCCAAGGCCGAGGTGGCGCGCGCGCACGGCTGCGCCCACACCATCGTCACCGGCGGCATGACGCCCGAGCAGATGGCGGTCGAGATCCCGAAGCGCGTGCGCGAGCTCACGGCAGGCGAGGGCGTGCCGGTGGTCTACGACTCGGTCGGCAAGGACACGCTGATGGCCTCGCTGAACAGCCTGCGGCCACGCGGCAGCTTCGTCAGCAACGGCACCAGCTCGGGCCCGGTGGTGGTCGACAGCACGCTGCTGGCAGTGAAGGGCTCGATCTGGATGACGCGCCCGGCGATGATCCACTACGCCACGCCGCGCGCGCAGATGCTGGCCATGGCCGACGAGCTGTTCGGCCTGGTGCGCTCTGGCCGAATCGTCGGCGAGCCCAAGCAGCGCTTCGCGCTGGCCGACGCGGCGCAAGCGCACCGCGCGCTCGAATCGCGCGCCACGGTGGGTGCCACCGTGCTCGTGCCCTGAGGGAGCCTCCCATGGCCACCTACCTGCCCACGTCGGCCGATGCGTCCGACAGCTACGTCACCGGCCGCGGCGCGGCCTGGTTCGCCTTCGCGATGACGCTGACGCTGATGCTGTTCGACTACGTCGATCGCCAGGTCATCGTCTCGTTGTTCCCGCACATGAAGGCCGAGTGGGGCCTGTCGGACAAGCAGCTCGGTGCGCTGGTGTCGATCGTCTCGGTGACGGTGGCCCTCGGTGCGCTGCCGGTGGCGCTGATCGCCGACCGCGCCAGCCGCGTCAAGAGCATCGTCGTCATGGCCACCGCCTGGAGCCTGGCGACGATCGCCTGCATGTTCACGCGCAACTTCGGCCAGCTGCTCGCCGCACGCGCGGTGGTCGGCCTCGGCGAGGCGGGTTACGGCTCGGTCGGCGCGGCGCTGATCTCCAGCGTGTTCCCGGCGCGCTTGCGCGGCGCGCTGCTCGCCGCCTTCTTCGCCACCGCGTCGGTGGGCTCGGTGCTGGGCGTGCTGCTGGGCGGCTACATCGCCGCGCACTGGGGCTGGCAGGCGGCCTTCGGCGTGGTCGGCGTGCCCGGGCTGGTGTTCGCACTGCTGTACCTGAAGGTGCGCGACTACAAGACCGTGGCGCTGACGCCCAAGCTCGACGAAGCCACGCGCTCCACCGGCAGCACGGTGGCGTATGTCGCCAAGTCGCTGGCCAAGACGCGCACCATGCTGTGGGTGTGCCTGGGTGGCGCGTCGCAGCTGATCGTGGTGTCGGCGATCTGGTCATGGCTGCCGAGCTTCCTGAACCGCTTCCACGGCCTGGCGCCCGAGCAGGCGGCGGCGCGTGCCGCGCTGGTGGTGCTGGTGGGCGCGGTCGGCAGCGTGGTCTGGGGCACGGTGACCGACCGCCTTGGCGCGCGCCGCCCGAGCTACAAGCTGTTCACGATGGCGGCCCTGTGCGTGCTGTCCGCACTTGTGTTGGCGCCCGCCTTCTCGGCCACCGGCAACATGGCGGCGGGCTCGCAGTTCGCGTTGATCGCGCTCGGCGGCTTCCTCATGACCTGCAGCGTCGGCCCGGTCACGGCGATCGTCATCGACGTCATCCACCCCGGCGTGCGCGCCACCGGTGCGTCGGTGCTGGCGCTGTTCCAGAACCTGTTCGGCCTGGCGGCCGGGCCCTTCATCGTCGGCGTGCTGTCCGATGCGCTGGGGCTGGAAGTGGCGCTGACGCTGGTGCCGGTGGCCGGCGTGCTCGCGGCGCTGTTCTTCCTGCTCGCCTCGCGCAGCTACGAAGGCGACATCCAGCGTGTCGCGGCGGTGGCGGTGGAAGTCGATGCACCCCAGTTGCCGCCGGGCGCGGTCGCCGCGCGCTGAGAAGCCGGGGCAGCGATGACGGCGTTGTCGATCCGTGCCGGGGCCGAACGCGCGCGCTCGCTCTTTCCCGGCGTGCTCGCCTGCGCGGTCGTGGCCGCGGCGGCGACCTTCCTGTCCGAGCACTACGGCGCGCCGGTGATGCTGTTCGCGCTGCTGCTCGGCATGGCGATGAACTTCCTGTCCGGCGACGGCAACCCCTGCAAGCCCGGCATCGAGTTCAGCGCGCGCACCGTGCTGCGCCTGGGCGTCGCGCTGCTCGGCTTGCGCATCACCGTCGGCCAGATCGCCGCGCTCGGTTGGGAGCCGCTGGTGATCGTCGTCATTTCGGTCGTGGTCACGATCGGCGCATCGATGGCGGTGGCGCGGGCGATGGGCTTCAACACGCTGTTCGGCCTGCTCAGCGGCGGCGCCACCGCGATCTGCGGCGCCTCGGCGGCGCTGGCGCTGGCTGCGGCGCTGCCGGCGCACCCGGGCAAGGAGCGCGCGACGCTGTTCACCGTGGTCGGCGTGTCGGCGCTGTCGACGCTGGCGATGATCGTCTACCCGATGCTGGCGCAGGCCCTCGGCCTGGATGCGCGCGCGGCCGGCGTGTTCCTCGGTGCGACCATCCACGACGTGGCGCAGGTGGTCGGTGCCGGCTACAGCATGTCGAAGGAGACCGGCGACGTCGCCACCTTCGTCAAGCTGATGCGCGTGGCGATGCTGGTGCCGGTGATTGTCTTTGCGGTGCTGCTCACGCGCACCCAGAAGGGCGAAGCCGAAGGCCCGCGCCCGCCGCTGCTGCCGGGCTTCGCGGTCGGCTTCGCGCTGCTGGTGGCGTTCAACAGCACCGGCTGGCTGCCCAAGACGCTGACCCAGGGTGGAGCTGAGTTCTCGCGCTGGTGCCTGGTGGCGGCGATCGCCGCCATCGGCATGAAGACGCAGCTGAAGGAGCTGGCGACGGTCGGCCTCAAGCCGGTGCTGCTGATGGTCGGCGAGACGGTGTTCCTCGTCCTGCTGGCGCTAGCATTGCTGCGTTGGCAGAGCTGAGGCGGAGCGGGGCAGCATGAATCTTTTCCCATCGGAGCTTTCCGGACACCGGCGCCGCCGCGCCGCTGCGGCGTGGGTGGTGGCGTTGCTGCTGCCGGTCGCTGCTGCGGCGCAGGGCATCTCGCCCGGCGATCTGCCGAAGGAAGGCACCGCGCTGCCCGGCGGCATCGAGCCGGTGCTGCACCTTCGCAGCTACTACTTCGACCAGGAAAGCCTGAGCGGCAAGCCGAGCACGGCCTGGGCGCTGGGTGGCTGGGCGGGGCTGCGCACCCCTTGGCTGGGTGAGCTGGTGCAGCTCGGCGTCGTCGGCTACACCTCGCAGCGGCTGTACGGGCCCGAGGACAAGGGCGGCACGCTGCTGCTGCAGTCGGACCAGGGTGCGATCAACGTCATCGGCCTGGCCTGGGCTGCGCTGCGCGTTGCCGGGCAGACGTTCACCGCCTACCGCCAGCTGATCGACCGGCCGTTCATCAACCCGCAGGACAACCGCATGGTGCCCAACACCTTCGAGGCCTACACCTTGAGCGGGGCGCCGGCCGAGGGCTTCGCGTACACCGGCGGCTACATCACGCAGATCAAGACCCGCGCATCCGACCGGTTTGTCTCGATGTCGCAGGCCGCCGGCGGCAGCGGCAGCAGCGAAGGCGTCTACTTCGCCGGCGTCGACTGGGACTTCATGAAGCACGGCCGCGTGCGCGCCGACCTGCAATACGGCGTCGACACCTACAACACCTTCTACATCGACGGCCGCTTTCCCGTCGCCCTCGGCGACAAGACGCAGCTGACGCTGGGCGCGCAGTACTTCCCGCAGAGTTCGGTCGGCGACCAGCAGATCGGCGACTTCTCCACCTGGGGCGCGGGCCTGCAGGCGAGGCTGGCGCACGGCCCCTTCGGCGCGCACCTGTCGTTCACGCGCACCGGCAGCGACTTCGCCACGCAGAACCCCTATGGCGACCACCCTTCGTACCTGAACCAGCAGGAGGTGCCCTTCAACTCGGCGGGCGAGCGCGCCTGGGGCCTGGGCGGCAACATCGACTTCGGCGCCTTCGGTGCCCCCGGGCTCAGCGCGGCGGTTGCCTACGCCTCGGGCCGCGACCGCCTCGCCAACGGCACCGGCGCGCCGCTGGCCGACCGCTACGAGACCGACCTGCGCACCGACTACCGCTTCGCCAAGGACCACCAACTCGCCGGGCTGGTGGTCACCTTGCGCTACGCGGTGCTGCGCGAGGGCGGCGCGAGCCAGCCGCAGGGCCGGGTGATCGTCAACTACCCGTTCTCGTTCTGATTCCCACGAGCGTTCGATCGCGAAGAGCGTCAAGCGGGGTCCTGGCGCAAAGTTGCAACGCACGAAAGGCCGCTGTGGCCTTCGAACGTTCGCGCGGCGCGCCGGGCGGCACCCGCC
>DAORHX010000139.1:0-8707 GCA_035438245.1 Rubrivivax sp. | reverse complement strand
AGCCCGAGCTCGCCGCGGCCGATGCGCACACGCTGGTGACGGCGCTGCACGCGCACCTGCGCGGCGGCAACTACATCTACACGCTGGAGCCCGGCACCTACGGGGAACACGCGGTCGACGAGTTCTGGCTCGACCGCAAGCTGGGCTTCTGCGAGCACTTCGCCGCCAGCATGGTGGTCGTGCTGCGCGCGCTGCAGGTGCCCGCGCGCATCGTCACCGGCTACCAGGGCACCGACCCGATGCCGGTGGACGGCTACCACGTCGTGCGCCAGAGCAATGCGCACGCCTGGGTCGAATACTGGCAGCCTGGCGAAGGCTGGCTGCGCGCGGACCCGACGGCCGCGGTGTCGCCCGAGCGCATCGTGCGCGGCACCGGGCTGCAGCCGCGGCAGGGGCTGATGGCCGACGCCATCGGCAGCGTCAGCCCGCAGTTGCTGGCGACGATGCGCGGCCTGCTCGAAGCGGCCAACAACCGCTGGAACCAGTGGGTCATGAACTACTCGCGCGGCCAGCAGTTCCGGCTGCTGGAAAACCTGGGCGTGCATGCGCCGAGCTGGCAGGACCTGGCGCTGGCGTTGATCGCGCTGCTGAGTGCCGGCAGCCTGGCGGCCGCCGGCTGGGCGCTGTGGGACCGCCACCGCCAGGACCCGTGGCAGCGCCTGCAGCGACGCGTGCAGCAGCGGCTGGCGCAGCTGCAGGTGCCGGTGCAGCCCCACGACCCGCCGCGCACACGTGCGCGGCACGTGCGCGAGTGCCTCGGCGAGGCCGGCGAAGCGCTGGCGCTGCAGCTCGAGGCGCTGGATCGTGCGCGCTACGCGCGCACCGGGCGCGCGGGCGTCGAGCGCGGCTGGTGGCAGGGCTTCGCCAGCGCGGCGGCACGGGCCGGCCGTCGATAATCGCGCGATGCGTTCCATTGCCTGCCAGCTGCTGCTGGCGCTGCTAGCCGTGCTGGCGCCGTGCGACGACGTGCTCGCGCGCAAGCTGAAGACCCGCGACACCGCCGGCGAAGACGCCGCGGCCGTCTATGCCACGCGCCAGGACGTGCGCGACTTTGCCGCCGAGGTTGCCGAACGGCGCGGACTGCCGGCCGACTGGGTGCTGGCCCAGCTGGCGCAGGGGCGGCGCCAGCCGACTGCGCAGCGCCTGATGATGCCGCCGCCCGCAGGCACCGCGAAGAACTGGGCGGCGTACCGCGACCGCTTCGTCGAGCCGCAGCGCATCATGGCCGGCGCGCGCTTCTGGCAGGACAACGCCGACTGGCTGCAACGCGCCGAAGAACGCTTCGGCGTGCCCGCGCAGATCGTCGTCGGCATCGTCGGCGTCGAGACCTTCTACGGCCGCATCACCGGCAACTACCGCGTGCTCGACGTGCTGACCACGCTGGCCTTCGACTTCCCCAGCGGCCGCAGCGACCGCAGCGCGTTCTTTCGCAGCGAGCTGGAGGAGTTCCTGGTCATGAGCCGGCGCGAGGGGCTCGACCCCGCCGTGCCGAAGGGCTCGTTCGCCGGCGCGATCGGGCTGCCGCAGTTCATGCCGGGCAGCATCAACCGTTTCGCGGTCGACTTCGACGAGGACGGCCGCATCGACCTGAACGGCAGCAGTGCCGACGTCATCGGCAGCGTCGCCAACTACCTCGCCGCGCACGGCTGGCAGCAGGGCATGGCATCGACCTACGCCGTATCCCCGCCGGTCGAGACGACGGCGCGCGCCACGCTGCTGCAGCCCGACATCGTGCCCAGCTTCAGCGCCGAGCGCATGATCGAGCTCGGCGCCGCCCTCGACGACGCCGGCCGCGCACACGAGGGGCTGCTGGCGCTGGTCGAGCTGCAGAACGGCAGCGCGGCGCCCAGCTTCGTCGCCGGCACGCGCAACTTCTACGCCATCACCCGCTACAACCAGTCGAGCTACTACGCGATGGCGGTGATCACGCTGGGCCAGGCGGTGAAGCAGCAGCGGTTCTAGGCCCGCCTGCGTACGCACCCGCCGCGCCCGGCCGCGAGGCCCGCCGATGCCCCTGCCTTCGACCCCATGAAGAAGATCCTCGCCCTGTTCTTTCCACTCAGCCGAGGCGCAACGATCGGCCTGCTCGTCTCCGCGGCCGCGTGCGTGTTCATCGTCTACCGCCTGGTGCAGGCATCGGCGCCGGTGCCCACCTCGCTGAAGCTGGTCAACAGCAGCGGCGCCACCGTGCAGGTCCAGACGCTGCAACTGGTGGCCGACGATCTGCTGCAGGCCCCGCTTTCGCTGCCGGCGCACGACGCGGCCGGCACGGGGTGGGAATCCAGGCCCGTGCTGCTGGCGCCCGGCCGGCCCGCGCAGGTGGCGGCGCGGCTGTCCAACCCCACGCTGCAGGCGGCATGCGAGTTGCCGCCTCGGCCGAGCGGAAGCTGCAGCGTGCGCGCGGAGTTCAAGGGCTCGGCGCAGCTGCAGTGCGACTACGAGTGCGCAGGTGGCCGTGCAGAGTAGCCCGCGCTGTCGGGCCAGCGCCGGGGCGCCACGAACTACGGCTTGAACGGGTCCGCCGGCGCGAGTCCCTGATCCTGGGCGGCCTGGTCCTGCCGTTGCAACGCCCTGTGGAACGCGGGCCGCTGCTGCAGCCGCTTCCAGTAGGCAGCCACGGCCGGCGTGAAGCGCGGCGCCATGCCGAGCAGCTCACCGAGCATCAACGCGTAGCCGACCGACACGTCGGCGGCGGTGAAGCGCCCGGCCGCCAGGTGGTCGCCGTTCTGCAGCCGCGGCTCCAGCGTGCGCAGCCGCGCCAGGAACCACTTGGCATAGTCCTCGGCCACCTGCGGCTGGCGGCGCTCACGCGGTTCGAGCCGGCTGTAGCGCAGCACGAGCGTCTGCGGGAAGGTCAGCGTGGCTTCGCCGAAATGCAGGAAGTTCAGATAGTCGGCGAAGCCGGCCTCGTCGGGCTCGACGTTCAACGCGCGCGGCGAGTGGCGCACGGCCAGGTACTGGCAGATCGCCGCCGATTCGGTGAGCCGGGAGTCCCCGTCGATCAGCAGCGGGATCGTGCCCAGCGGGTTGGTTTGCAGATACTCGGGCTTCAGCACACGCGGCGGAAACGGCAGCATCCTCAGTTCGCACGGCAGCCCGATTTCCTCGATCGTCCACAAGGCACGGAACGAGCGGGCGCTGATGCAGTGATAGAGCGTGATCATGCTGTCGGTCGTTTGGCAAGCAGTGCGCGCGCGACGCGCGAAGCCGGCGGGCGGCTCAGTTGTTGGCTGATCCAGCCGGCCGTATCGACCAGGCGGTCCAGGTCGATGCCGGTGTCATGGCCCAGGCCATGCAGCAGGTAGACCACGTCCTCGGTGGCGACGTTGCCGGTCGCCCCCTTGGCATAGGGGCAGCCGCCGAGCCCGCCGACCGACGCATCGAAGCAGCTCAGGCCGAACTGCAGCGACGCATGCACGTTGGCCACCGCCATGCCGTAGGTGTCGTGGTAGTGCCCGGCCAGCCTGGCCACCGGCACGCGCGCGGCCACCGCCTGCAGCATGCGCGTCACCGATGCCGGCGTGCCGACGCCGATGGTGTCACCCAGCGAGACTTCGTCACAGCCGATGTCGATCAGCCGCTGCGACACCTCGGCCACCTTGGCCGGGTCGACGGCGCCTTCGTAGGGGCAGCCGATGACGCAGGACACGTAGCCGCGCACCGCGACCTTGGCCTCGCGCGCCGCCGCCATCACCGGGGCGAAGCGGTCGATCGACTCGGCGATGCTGCAGTTGATGTTCTTCTTCGAGAACGCTTCGGAGGCCGCGGCGAACACCGCCACGCGATCGGCACCGGCCGCCAGCGCCGCCTCGAAGCCCTGCAGGTTCGGCGTGAGCACCGGGTAGCTGACGCCGGGGCGACGCCGCAGCGCACGCATCAGCTCGGCATGGTCGCCCATCTGCGGCACCCACTTCGGCGACACGAACGAGGTGGCCTCGATCTCGCGCAGGCCCGCGTCGGCCAGGCGGTCGATCAGTTCCAGCTTCGTCGCCAGCGGCACCAGCTGCTTCTCGTTCTGCAGGCCGTCCCTGGGCCCCATCTCGACGATGCGCACGCGCGTCATGGCCGTGCCCTCCGCACGGCGGGTGGAGTGCCCGGCGCGCTCACTGGACGACCTCGAAGTCGACCAGGTCGACACCATCGACCACCTGCTCGCCGACGGCATAGCGGAAGGCCTTGACCGTGCCGCGTGCTGGCGCGTTGATCGTGTGCTCCATCTTCATCGCCTCCAGCACCAGCAGCGGCGCGCCCTTGTCCACCAGCGCACCGGCCTGGGCGATCAGCGCGATCACCTTGCCCGGCATCGGCGCCTTCAATCCGCCCTCGACATCCTCGCCGGCGCCGCCGGTGTTCAGCGTGTCGACCAGCGCCAGCGGCCACGAGCGCCCCTCGAAGAACACATGGCGGCGCTCGCCGCTGACCACCACGGTGGCATGCACGCGGCGCTCGCCGATCTGCGCGTGCAGCAGGCCGTTGGGACCGGCCGTGCCGCGCGCGAAGACGGTGCGCCCTTCGAGCCCGAGTTCGTAGCCACCGGCCACGACCTGCACCGACACCGCGCGCAGCACATCGCCGTGGCGCAGGCTCAGGCTGCGCGAGGCACGGCCGTTGAGGCGCCAGCCATCCAGCGTGCGCCAGGGCGAGTCGTGCTCGGCGGCGCGGCGTGCGGCCGCCAACTCGCGCAGCAGTTCAGCCAGTGCCGCCAGCAGCCACACCTCGTCAGGCACCGCGGTCTTCTCGGGGAACAGGTTGGCCTGCTCGCGCTCGATCAACGCGGTGTCCAGGTCGGCATGGGCGAAGGACGGCACGCCCACCAGCCGCGACAGGAACTCGACGTTGTTGGCCACGCCGACCACGCGGTACATCGCCAGCGCCTGGCGCATGCGCGCCAGCGCGGCGTCGCGCGTGCGGTCCCAGACGATCAGCTTGGCGATCATCGGGTCGTAGTGCGGCGTGATGGCATCGCCCTGCTCGACGCCGGTGTCCACGCGCACGTGCTCGCTCTCGGGCGGCGGCGACAGGTGCACGAGCCTGCCGGTGGACGGCAGGAAGCCCTTGTCCGGGTCTTCGGCGTAGATGCGCGCTTCGATGGCGTGGCCGTCGATCGTCAGCTGGTCCTGGCGCAGCGGCAGCGGCTCGCCGGCGGCCACGCGCAGCTGCCACTCGACCAGGTCCAGCCCGGTGATCATCTCGGTCACCGGATGTTCGACCTGCAGCCGCGTGTTCATCTCCATGAAGTAGAAGCTGCCGTCCGGGTTGGCGATGAACTCCACCGTGCCGGCACCGACATACCCCACCGCCTTGGCGGCATCGACGGCGGCCTGGCCCATCGCCGCGCGGCGCTCGCGCGTCATGCCGGGGGCCGGAGCCTCTTCCAGCACCTTCTGGTGGCGGCGCTGCACCGAGCAGTCGCGCTCGAACAGGTAGACGCAGTCGCCGTGACTGTCGCCGAACACCTGGATCTCGATGTGCCTGGGCTTGAGCACGTACTTCTCGACCAGCACGTGGTCGTCGCCGAAGGCGTTCTTCGCTTCGCGCTGGCACGAGGCCAGCGCCGCGGCGAAATCCTCGCGCTTGTCGACACGGCGCATGCCCTTGCCGCCGCCGCCGGCGCTGGCCTTGATCAGCACCGGGTAGCCGATGCTCGACGCCTGGTCGGCCAGGAAGGCCGGGTCCTGGTTGTCGCCGTGGTAGCCGGGCGTCAACGGCACGCCGGCCTGGCCCATCAGCGCCTTCGCGGCCGACTTGCTGCCCATCGCGCGGATCGCGGACGCCGGCGGGCCGATGAAGACGATGCCGGCCGCGGCGCAGGCCTCGGCGAACCCCTCGTTCTCCGACAGGAAGCCGTAGCCCGGATGCACCGCCTGCGCGCCGGTGGCCTTGGCCGCCTCGAGGATCTTCTGCGCCATCAGGTACGACTGCCGCACCGGCGGCGGGCCGATCAGCACCGCCTCGTCGGCCAGACGCACATGGCGCGCGTTGGCATCGGCCTCGGAATAGACGGCCACGGTGGCGATGCTCATGCGCCGCGCCGTCTTGATGACGCGGCAGGCGATTTCGCCCCGATTGGCGATCAGGATCTTGCTAAACATGGGTTGTCTCCATCGGAGCGAAATCGCCCGCGTGCGCTGCGCGCACCATGCCATCTGGCTGCGCCGCAACGGCCTGCCGGCCGTTGTCGCCGCGATTGGCGATCAGGATCTTGCTAAACATGCGTGGTCTCCATCGGAGCGGAATCACCGGGTTGAGTTGCTGCTCAATGCCGCCACACGCGCAGTCCGCGGTGCTGCTCGAAGGCATCGAAGTCGCGGTCATCGTGCAGCAGCGCGTAGTCGCGCTCGATGCAGAAGGCCGCCACCAGCACGTCGATGGCGCTGCGCACCGTGTGGCCGCGGCCGCGCAGCTGGCGGTAGTGTTCGGCCGCTGCCACGGCCAGTTCGGGTTCCATCGAAGTTTCGATCGCCAGGCCCTGCATCAGCTGGCGCGCGGTGCGCAGGTCGCGCTCGTGCCTGAAGCCGCGCAGCACCTCGAACAGCACCAGGTCGGGCACGACGATGCGCACTTCGCCGTGGTCCAAAAGATGGCCGAGCAGCTCTGCGGTCGGGGCGTCCTCGCCGTTGAAGAAATCGATCCAGACGGACGAGTCAACGACCAGCACGGCGCCCACCCTTCGCCACCGGCGAGCGCGGCGCCGGTTCGGCCGCCACCAGCGGCTCGGGCGCCGTCCAGTCGATGGACTCGTCGCCCTGCCATTGAAGCTTGCCGCGCCACTTGAGGATCTCGCGGTACGCGGCCTGCCTGGCCAACAACTTCAAGCCGGCTTCGACCGCATCCTTCTTGGTCTTGAAGGGGCCGGCCTTCATGGCCTCGGCCATCAAGGCGTCGTCGATGTCGATGTTGGTGCGCATGATGTGTATGACTAACGCTCTTCAAGCACATCATACACTTCTGTGCGCCGCCGCCTCGGACTGCAGCATCGCCACCATGTCGAGCACCGGGCATTCATGGCCCAGCCGGGTGACGCCGGCGCTGATCTGGCCGCGGTGGTGCGTGGCGTGGTTGAAGACGTGCAGCAGCGTCGCCGCATAGGGCAGCGACACCGGCTGGCCGCGCATCGTCGTGTAGTCCAGGCGGCCCGACAGCCGCGCATCGTCGAGGCCAGCGACGAGGCCGCCCCAGGCGTCGCAGCCATCGAGCAACGCCGCGCGCAGCCGTTGACGGTCGGTTTCGACCTCGGCATCGAGCTCGACCCGCGGCGACTCGCCGAACGCGAAACGCCTGAACCACAACTGGTGCTGCGCCACCAGCAGGTGGTTCAAGGTGCCGTGCACGCTCTTGAAGAACAGTCCGACATCGCCCCGGTAGTCCGCGTCGGGCAGGCGGTCGGCAGCGGCGAGCACCCGCTCGGTCGCCCAGCGGTCGTAGCGCGCGAAGTCCCGCAACAGGTCAAGCGTCATCATCGCCCGCGGCCCGGCTTCACATGCGGAACAGGCCGAACTTGGTCGGCTCGATCGGCGCATTCAGCGTGGCCGCCAGCGACAGCCCCAGCATGCGCCGCGTCTGCGCCGGATCGACCACGCCGTCGTCCCACAGCCGTGCGCTGGCGTAGTACGGGTGCCCCTGGTGTTCGTACTGCTGCAGGATCGGCGCCTTGAAGGCGGCCTCCTCTTCGGCCGACCACTGCCCGCCCTTGGCTTCGATGCCCTCGCGCCGCACGGTGGACAGCACGCTGGCCGCCTGCTCGCCGCCCATCACGCTGATGCGCGCGTTCGGCCACATCCACAGGAAGCGCGGGCTGTAGGCACGGCCGCACATGCCGTAGTTGCCGGCGCCGAAGCTGCCGCCGAGGATCAGCGTCAGCTTGGGCACCATCGCGGTGGCCACCGCGGTGACCATCTTCGCGCCGTCCTTGGCGATGCCGGCGTTTTCGTACTTGCGCCCGACCATGAAGCCGGTGATGTTCTGCAGGAACAGCAGCGGCACGCCTCTTTGCGCGCACAGCTCGATGAAGTGCGCGCCCTTCTGCGCGCTTTCGCCGAACAGGATGCCGTTGTTGGCGACGATGCCGATCGGCATGCCGTGCAAGCGCGCGAAGCCGGTGATCAGCGTGCTGCCGTAGCGCGCCTTGAATTCGTCGAAGCGCGAGCCGTCGACGATGCGCGCGATGACCTCGCGCACGTCGTAGGGCTTGCGCGTGTCGGCGGGGATGATGCCGTACAGCTCCTGCGGGTCGTACAGCGGCTCCTCGCTGGCTTCCAGTGTCACCGTCTGCGGCTTCGCGCGGTTGAAGCTGGCGACGATGCGCCGCGCGATGAACAGGGCGTGGCTGTCGTTCTCGGCCAGGTGGTCGGCCACGCCGGACAGCCGCGTGTGCACGTCGCCGCCCCCCAGGTCCTCGGCCGACACCACCTCGCCGGTGGCGGCCTTCACCAGTGGCGGCCCGCCGAGGAAGATGGTGCCCTGGTTGCGCACGATCACCGTCTCGTCGCTCATTGCCGGCACGTAGGCACCGCCTGCCGTGCACGAACCCATCACCACCGCCACCTGCGGGATGCCGAGCGCGCTCATGTTGGCCTGGTTGTAGAAGATGCGGCCGAAGTGCTCGCGGTCGGGGAAGACCTCGTCCTGCCTGGGCAGGAAGGCGCCGCCCGAGTCGACCAGGTAGATGCACGGCAGGTGGTTCTGCAGCGCGATCTCCTGCGCGCGC
>DAORHX010000138.1:0-8714 GCA_035438245.1 Rubrivivax sp. | reverse complement strand
CCGCCAGGGCGCGGAGTGAGTTATGCGGCACGACCCCGGCGTGAGCACCACAGCGTAGTCGGCCCAACGGGCCGACCGCCGCAGCATGAGCCCCTGCCGGGTGCCGCCTGCCGCGCCGTGCCGAAGCGCGACGACGTTGGCTGTTTGAATTCGGCGGCTTTGCGCCGACACCAGGCGTCAGTCGGCCCGTGCCGGTATCCGCACCGGCAGCGAAACGAAGCCATGCACGAAGTTCGACTTCGTGCGCCTGGGCTCGCCCGCCAGCTCGATGCGCGGGAAGCGCTTCAGGATCTCCTGCCACAGCACCTTCAGCTGCAACTCGGCCAGCCGGTTGCCGACGCAGCGGTGAATGCCGAAGCCGAAGCTGATGTGCTGGCGCGGCCGCGCGCGGTCGACGATGAAGCGCTCGGGTTCGTCGATCGCTTCCTCGTCGCGGTTGCCCGACAGGTACCACATCACCACCTTGTCGCCCTGGCGGATGGTCTTGCCGCCGAGCTGCGCGTCGCGCAGCGCGGTGCGGCGCATGTGCGCCAGCGGCGTCTGCCAGCGGATGATCTCGGGCACCAGGCTGTCGACCAGCGCCGGATTGGCGCGCAGCTTGTCGTACTCGTCGGGGAAGCGGTTCAGCGCCAGCAGCCCGCCGCTGATCGAGTTGCGCGTGGTGTCGTTGCCGCCGACGATCAGCAGGATCAGGTTGCCGAGGAACTCCTCCGGCCCCATCTGCCGCGTCGCCGGCGAATGCGCCAGCATCGAGATCAGGTCGGGCTTCGGCTCGGCGTTGACGCGCTGGTTCCACAGCCGGGTGAAGTAGGCCTGGCACTGGCCCAGCTCGCGCAGCCGCTGCTCCCACGAGGTGACCGGGCCGTTGCCGTCGGGGTCGCCGGTGGCCATGTCGGACCACCAGGTCAGCAGCCGGCGGTCCTCGAAGGGGAAGTCGAAGAGCGTGGCCAGCATCTGCGTGGTCAGCTCGATCGCCACGCGCGGCACCCAGTCGAAGACCTCGCCCACGGGCAGGCTGTCGAGGATGCGCCCGGCGCGTTCGCGGATCGTGCCTTCCAGCAGCGCCAGGTGGCCGGGCGCGACGATCGGGCTGACCACCTTGCGCTGCGCGTCGTGGCGCGGCGGGTCCATGGCGATGAAGCTGGGGAAGACCTCGGGTCCCTCGGCCAGCGCGATGCCGCCGCGCTGCGCGTCCGACGAATAGGTGGCGTGGTCGGTGTCCACCGCCATGATGTCCTTGTACCTGGTCACCGACCAGTACGCTCCGTAGCGCTTGCTGTGCGACAGGTGCACCGGGTCGTCGCGGCGCAGCCGCGCGAAGTACCAGCCGACATAGTCGTGCTCGAACAGGTAGCCCTTGCTCGGGTCGATCTGCTCCAGTGGCATCGACCAGGCCTTGTCTCTCTCCGCGTGGCTGTCCATGACTTGTTCTCGTCGGGCGCTGCGGCCAGCGTACACGATCGGCAAGGGCCGAGGCTACACTTCCGGCTCCGAGCGAAAACGGCCTTGCCGGGCCGCTCGACCCCCATCGGCAGCGGGCCGGCTCCTCGGCCCGGCCCTCGGGCACTCTTTCAATCGCAGCCCCTGGATCCACACCATGCTCCGCTGTGCTTCAGTCCTGACCCTTGCCTTTGCCTTGACGCTGCCGCTGGCGGCGCAGGCGCAGCGCACCTTCACCGCCAAGGCCCTGCGCGGCGAGGTCGTGTTCGGCACGCCGCCCGAAATCACGCTCAACGGCAAGCCGGCCCGGCTGGCGCCGGGCGCGCGCATCCGCGACGAGAACAACATGCTGCATCTGCCGGGCACGCTGGCCGGCAAGAAGTTCGTCGTCAACTACACCACCGAGCTCGAAGGCATGCTGCTGGACGTGTGGATCCTCAGCCGCAGCGAGATGGCGCGCAAGCCCTGGCCCACCACCGAGAAGGAGGCGCTGGCCTGGCAGTTCAACCCCGACGCGCAGGCCTGGTCCAAGCCGTGAGTGCAGCCGCGACGAAGAAGGTCTTCATCCGCAGCTTCGGCTGCCAGATGAACGACTACGACTCGGCCAAGATGGCCGACCTGCTGCACGCCGCCGAAGGCTACGAGGCGACCAGCGATGTCGAGCAGGCCGACCTGGTGCTGTTCAACACCTGCTCGATCCGCGAGAAGGCGCAGGAAAAGGTGTTCAGCGACCTGGGCCGCGTCAAGCACCTGAAGGACAAGGGGGTGCTGATCGGCGTCGGCGGCTGCGTCGCCAGCCAGGAAGGCGCGGCGCTGATCGAACGCGCGCCCTACGTCGACCTGGTGTTCGGCCCGCAGACGCTGCACCGGCTGCCGCAGATGATCCAGGCCCGCCGCGACACGCGGCGGCCGCAGGTGGACATCAGCTTCCCCGAGATCGAGAAGTTCGACCACCTGCCGCCGGCGCGGGTCGAGGGGCCGACGGCCTTCGTCTCGATCATGGAAGGCTGCTCGAAGTACTGCTCGTACTGCGTCGTGCCCTACACGCGCGGCGAGGAAGTCAGCCGCCCGTTCGACGACGTGCTGACCGAGGTGGCGCAGCTCGCCGGGCAGGGCGTGCGCGAGGTCACGTTGCTCGGCCAGAACGTCAATGCCTACCGCGGGGTGATGGGCGAGACGGCGGAGATCGCCGACTTCGCGCTGCTGATCGAGTACGTCGCCGAGATCCCCGGCATCGAGCGCATCCGCTACACCACCAGCCACCCCAACGAATTCACGCAGCGGCTGATCGATGTCTACGCGCGCGTGCCGCAGCTGGTGAACCACCTGCACCTGCCGGTGCAGCACGGCAGCGACCGCATCCTCAGCGCGATGAAGCGCGGCTACACCGTGCTGCAGTACAAGAGCATCGTGCGCCGGCTGCGAGCGCTGCGGCCGCAGATCTCGCTGTCGACCGACTTCATCGTCGGCTTTCCCGGCGAGACCGAAGCCGACCATGCGCTGACCATGAAGCTGATCGACGACATCGGCTTCGACTCGAGCTTCAGCTTCGTCTTCAGCGCCCGCCCGGGCACGCCGGCGGCGAGCCTGCACGACGACACGCCGCAGGCGGTGAAGCTGCAGCGGCTGCAGCAGCTGCAGGCGCGCATCGAGGCGCAGGCCCGCGACATCAGCGCAGCCCGCGTGGGCACGGTGCAGCGCATCCTGGTCGAAGGCGCGTCGCGCAAGTCCAGCGCCGAGGCACCCGAGCTGATGGGTCGCACCGAGTGCAACCGCATCGTCAACTTCGCCGGCCCCCAGGAACTGGTCGGCCAGCTGATCGACGTGGACATCAGCGCGGCCTACCCTCACTCGCTGCGCGGGCGCACGAAACCGGCCCACCACAGCGCCAGCGCCGAGGCCGCAACCATCGCGCCATAGCTGGCCATGCGGCCGTCGCGGCCGAGGATCAGCAGGCCGCCGAGCAGCGCCAGCGACCCGGCAACCACGGGCCACGCGACCAGCCTGCGCCAGCGCACGCTGCGCAGCTCGGCGCGCCAGAACAGCCACTTGGCGGCCGTCGCGGCGATCAGCCCGGTGCCCAGCGCCGGCAGGAACAGGCCCAACAGGTGCCAGAAGGCGTCGATCGCGCTCATCTTCGCAGGCGGTGGATTTGATGCAGCGCAAGCCGGCTCGGAGCCAGGGCCGCGGTCGGAAAAGCGACGCGATTTTATAATTCGGGAATGAGCGTGCTCGCCCTCGGCCTGAACCATGCGACCGCACCGCTGGACCTGCGCGGCCGCTTCGCGTTCGCGCCGGAGCAGCTGACGTCGGCGCTGCACGGTCTGCGCGAGCGCATCCGGCCGCACGACCGGCCTGAGGCGGCGCTGCTGTCCACCTGCAACCGCACCGAGCTCTACTTCGCGGCCAGCGATGGCCGCCCCGGCGAACTGGTGCACCCGGCGCTCGACTGGCTGGCCGCGCAAGGCAGTGTCAGCGGCGAGCACATGCGTGCCCACACCTATGTGCTGGAGGATCGCGCCGCGGCGCGCCATGCCTTCCGCGTGGCCGCCGGGCTGGACTCGATGGTGCTGGGCGAGCCGCAGATCCTGGGCCAGATGAAGGAAGCGGTGCGCCACGCCGAATCGGCCGGCACGCTGGGCAGCACGCTGCACCAGTTGTTCCAGCGCTCGTTCTCGGTGGCCAAGGAGGTGCGCAGCTCCACCGAGATCGGCAGCCACTCGATCAGCATGGCGGCAGCCGCCGTGCGGCTGGCGGCGCAGCTGTTCGAGGACCTGGGGCAGATCCGCGTGCTGTTCGTCGGCGCCGGCGAGATGGTCGAACTGGTGGCCACGCATTTCGCAGCGCGGCAGCCGAAGGCGATGGCGGTGGCGAATCGCACGCTGGAACGCGGCGAGCGGCTCGCCACGCGCTTCGGCGCGCAGGCGTTGCGCCTGGCCGAACTGCCTTCGGTGCTGCACCAGTTCGACGCGGTGGTGTCGTGCACCGCGAGCAGCCTGCCGATCATCGGGCTGGGCGCGGTCGAGCGCGCACTGAAGGCGCGGCGCCATCGCCCGATGTTCATGGTCGACCTGGCGGTGCCGCGCGACATCGAGCCCGAGGTCGGCCAGCTGGCCGACGTCTACCTGTACACGGTGGACGACCTGGCCAGTGTCGTGCAGACCGGCGGCCAGAAGCGCCAGGCGGCGGTCGAGCAGGCCGAGGCGATCGTCGACGCCGGCGTGCAGAGCTTCGCCCACTGGCTTGACCAGCGCGCCGCCGTGCCGCTGATCCAGGCGCTGAACCGCCAGGCCGACGACTGGCGCGTCAACGAGATGGCGCGCGCGCGCAAGCTGCTGGCGCGCGGCGCCGACATCGACCAGGTGCTGGATGCGTTGTCGCGCGGCCTGACGCAGAAGCTGCTGCACGGCGCGCTGGCCGAGCTGCACTCGACCGAAGGTGCGCAGCGCGAGCAGCTGGCGCAGACCGTGTCGCGCCTGTTCCTGCGTCAAACGACGCGCAGTCCCGACGGCGACCGGCGTTAGCGCCGTCGCTGCTTCCGCCGGCGTGGCGCCTGGCCGCGCCACCGGCATCGCTTTTCGAGAACACCCCATGACCCCCAGCCTGCGTGAGCAGTTCGAACGCCTGGCGCTGCGCCTGAACGAGCTGGATGCCAACCTGGCCGATCCGCAGGTGCTCGGCGACATCCACCGCTGGCGCAGCCTGTCGCGCGAGCAGGCCGAGGCCTCGCAGGTGGTGCAGCAGTTCCGCCGCTACCAGCAGCGCGAGCGCGACCTGCAAGCCGGCCGAGAGATGCTCGACGACCCGGAAATGGCCGAGATGGCGGCCGAGGAGATCGCCGCCGCCGAAGCGGACCTGCTGCGACTGCAGTCCGAGCTGCAGCTGGCACTGCTGCCGCGCGACCCCGACGACGCGCGCAATGCCTTCCTCGAGATCCGCGCCGGCACCGGTGGCGACGAGTCGGCGCTGTTCGCCGGCGACCTGGCGCGCATGTACCTGCGCTATTGCGAGCGCCGCGGCTGGCGCACCGAGGTGATCAGCGAAAGCGCGTCCGAGCTTGGCGGCTACAAGGAGCTGGTGCTGCGCGTCAGCGGCGAGCAGGTCTACGAATCGCTGCGCTTCGAGTCCGGCGGCCACCGCGTGCAGCGCGTGCCGGCCACCGAGAGCCAGGGGCGCATCCACACCTCGGCCTGCACCGTCGCGGTCATGCCCGAGCCCGACGAGGCCGAGGAGATCACGCTCAACCCGGCCGAGCTGCGCATCGACACCTTCCGCGCCAGCGGTGCCGGCGGCCAGCACGTCAACAAGACCGACAGCGCGATCCGCATCACCCACCTGCCCACCGGGCTGGTGGCCGAATGCCAGGACGACCGCAGCCAACACCGCAACAAGGCCAAGGCGATGGCCGTGCTGCAGGCGCGCCTGAACGACAAGGAGCGCAGCGAGCGCCACGCCAAGGAGGCGGCCACGCGCAAGGGCCTGATCGGCAGCGGCGACCGCAGCGACCGCATCCGCACCTACAACTTCCCGCAGGGACGCCTCACCGATCACCGCATCAACCTGACGCTGTACAAGCTGGACCGGGTGATGGACGGCGAGCTCGACGACGTGACCGCTGCGCTGCGCGCAGCGCGCGCCGCCGAACAGCTGGCAGCGCTGGAGTCCGGCGGGTGAGCATCGCCGAGGCGCTGGCGCGCGCCCGCGCGCTGGGACTGGATCGCCTCGACGCGCAGCTGCTGCTGTCACGCGTCCTGCAGCAACCGCGTCCGTGGTTGATCGCGCATGCCGAGCGGGCGCTGACGCCGCCGCAGCAGCAGGCTTTCGAAAGGGCCTGCCGGCGTCGTGCCGACGACGAGCCGCTGGCCTATCTGCTGGGCGAGCGCGAGTTTCACGGCCTGATGCTGCAGGTCGCGCCGGCGGTGCTCGTGCCGCGCGTCGACACCGAAACGCTGGTCGACTGGGCCCTGGAGCTGCTGGCAGCCATGTGCGCACCGCAGGTCGCGGACCTGGGCACCGGCAGCGGCGCGATCGCGCTGGCGCTGAAGCACCGCACACCGGCCGCCAGCGTCTGCGCGGTCGAGCTCAGCGCTGCGGCGCTCGAGGTCGCGCGGGCCAATGCCGCGCGGCTGGGCCTGGATCTCGAACTGCTGCAGGGCGACTGGTGGCAGCCGCTGCAGGGCCGACGCTTCGACCTGGTGGTGAGCAACCCGCCGTACATCGACGGCGACGACCCGCATCTGGCCGCACTGCGCCACGAGCCCGTGCTGGCGCTGACGCCCGGCGCCGACGGCATGACGGCCCTCTCGGCGATCGTCCGCGACGCGCCGGCGCACCTGCGCGAGGGTGGCTGGCTGCTGCTCGAACACGGCCACCAGCAGGCCGAGGCGGCCTGCGGACTGCTGCGCGCGGCCGGCTTCAGCGACATCGCGACCCGTGCGGACCTGGCCGGCCGGCCGCGCTGCTCGGGAGGCCGCTGGCCGACGCGCGGCTGACACTCTGAAACGGTGGCCGACGCCCAAATGTCACGCCCCCCACGTTTCCGATGGCGCCGGCGCGCACCGCAACCCCACGCGACGATGCAAGAGGCTACGATGGCATCGTCCTGGGTGCCCACGCACCTGCGGCTGCAAAGAAGGAGCCGGCCATGCGCATCATGCGTCCTGTTCTCGCGGTTGCCCTGCTGGGTGCGGCCGGCCTTGCCGCAGCCCAGAGCGGGCTGAAGACACCGGCGGCCGGCAGCTTCTGGTCGGACATGCAGACCCAGCTGCGCTTCAACGCGGTGGTGGTCGACACCGCGCCGGGACTGCGCAGCTACCCCACTGCGGCCGGCCTGCATGCCCCATCGGGTGCGAGCGTGGGCGGCGACTACTACTTCTCGAAGGACCTGGCCGACGCCACTGCGCCGCGCAGCGGCCTGCGCGCCAGCGGTGCGCTGCTGATCCGCCCGCCGGGCGTGTCGCTGTCGGACGTGGCCTTGTCTTCGCGCGCCACGACGAGTCTGGCGCTTCCCGCCCATTTCTCGCCCGTCGACCCGAGCAACCCGTCCGTCAGCGCGATGCCGTATCTGGGCATCGGCTACAGCGACTATTCGCTGAAATCGGGCTGGGGCTTCTGGGCCGACATCGGGCTGGTGGTACAGAGCCCGGGCAATGCCTTCGGCATGGGCCGCGTGCTGGCGGGGTCGCAGGGCTTCGACGAACTGATGCGCGAACTGCGGCTGTCCCCGATGTTGCAGCTGGGCGTCAACTACTCGTTCTGAAGGCGCGGTAGGGCCTTCGCGGCGCACGCCGCGGCATGGCCGCGCTTTGCCGTATAAACGATCCTTTTCTACACCATTCGGCGAGGAACGGATTCCTATGAGCGATACGCACAAGCGCATCGACGACGTGGTCAAGAACCACCGTGTCGTGCTGTTCATGAAGGGCAACGCGCAGTTCCCGATGTGCGGCTTCTCCGGGCGTGCGGTGCAACTGCTCAACGCCTGCGGCGTGGACGACCTGACGACGGTCAACGTGCTCGAGGACGAGGACATCCGCCAGGGCATCAAGCAGTACGCCAACTGGCCGACGATCCCTCAGCTGTATGTCAACGGCGAGTTCATCGGCGGCTCGGACATCATGACCGAGATGTACCAGTCGGGCGAGCTGCAGCAGGTGCTGGGCAAGAGCTGAGATGCCCCAGCGCCTTGTCGTCGGCATCACCGGCGCGACAGGCGCGATCTACGCGCATCGGCTGCTGCGGCGCGCCCGCGCGCTGGGCGCCGAGACGCATCTGGTGATGACGCCGGCCGGCGTGCTGAACCTGCACCACGAGCTGGGGCTGCAGCGCAGCGACGTCGAGGCGCTGGCCGACCACGCCTACGCACCGGGCGACATCGGCGCGTGCCTGGCCAGCGGCAGTTTCGACGCCGCGTCGATGGTCATCGCGCCGTGCTCGATGAAGACGCTGGCGGCGGTGGCACACGGCTATGGCGACAACCTGCTGACGCGCGCCGCGGACGTGATGCTGAAGGAGCGGCGGCCCCTGCTGCTGATGGTGCGCGAAACGCCGTTGCACCTTGCCCACCTGCGCAACATGTGCGCGGTGACCGAGATGGGCGGCATCGTCTTCCCGCCGCTGCCGGCCTTCTACCACCGGCCGCAGAGCATCGACCAGCTGGTCGATGACACGGTCGAGCGCGCGCTGCAGATGCTGCGCGTGCCGGGCGCCGCGCCGCAGCGCTGGGACGGACTGCGCGCGGGCTGATCAGCTACCCGGCGCCGCGCGCGACGCGG
>DAORHX010000137.1:0-8744 GCA_035438245.1 Rubrivivax sp. | reverse complement strand
CGCCGGCATCACCTGCTGCCTGATCGTCGGCGCCTTCGCCGAGCGCATCAAGTTCTCGGCGGTGCTGCTGTTCAGCGTGCTGTGGTTCACCTTCAGCTACGCGCCGATCGCGCACATGGTCTGGTTCTGGATGGGCCCGGACGCCTACACCGCGGCCGACCTGGTCGACGGCCTGAACGCCAAGGCCGGCCTGATCTGGCAATGGGGCGCGCTGGACTTCGCCGGCGGCACCGTGGTGCACATCAACGCCGCGGTCGCCGGCCTGGTCGGCGCGTACATGGTCGGCAAGCGCGTCGGCTACGGCCGCGAGGCGATGGCCCCGCACAACCTGCCGCTGACCATGGTCGGTGCCTCGCTGCTGTGGGTCGGCTGGTTCGGCTTCAACGCCGGCTCGGCGCTCGAAGCCGGCAACAGCGCGGTGCTCGCCTTCATGAACACCTTCAGCGCCACCGCCGCGGCGGTGCTCGGCTGGTCGCTGGGCGAGACGCTGATGCGCGGCAAGGCCTCGATGCTGGGTGCGGCTTCGGGTGCGGTGGCCGGCCTGGTGGCCATCACCCCGGCGGCCGGCAACGTCGGCCTGATGGGTGCGGTGGTCATCGGCTTCGTCGCCGGCCTGGCCTGCCTGTGGGGCGTCAACGGCCTGAAGCGCCTGCTCGGCGCCGACGACACGCTCGACGTGTTCGGCGTGCACGGCGTCGGCGGCATCGTCGGCGCGCTGCTCACCGGCGTGTTCAACACGCAGGCGCTCGGCGGCCCGGGCCTGGTGACCGACTGGGTCACGGCCACGGTCGGCTCCAACGCCATCGGCACGCAGGTGTGGATCCAGCTGAAGGCGGTGCTGCTGACCGTCGTCTGGTCGGCGGTGGTGGCGTTCGTCGCCTTCAAGATCGTCGACCTGACCATCGGCCTGCGCGTCAGCGAAGAGGAAGAGCGCGAGGGCCTGGACATCAGCTCGCACGGCGAGACGGCGTACGCGAAGTGAGGCGCGTGCTGCGGCGGCCGACAGACGGCTGCCGCAGCGACGACGGATCGACAAGGGGGGCGGCCTCGCGGGGCCGCCCCTTTTTTTTGTGCCGCGGCCGCGGCCGCGGCCAGGACGCCGCAGGCCCTCAGGCGCGCGCGAACGGCAGCGCCACCTCGGGCGGAATCGGGCAGCGGTAGGGCTGGCCGCCACGGCGCGCCATCAGTTCGTCGCGGGCCTCGTCGAGCCGGCCCGGGTTCTCGATCAGCCGGATCGCGGTCAGCGCCATCGCGCGCGCCGCGTGCAGCATGCCCGCGTGCGCGACCTGCGTCTTGCCCTGCGCCACCAGTTGCCACGAATGCATCGGCGTGCCGAAAGCGAAGCAGGCGACCCAGCACTGCGCAGTCGGCGTCACCCAGCTGACGTCGCCGACGTCGGTGGAGCCGTACAGCGGGCCGTCGCCGGCACTGCCCAGTTCGGCCAGGCCGTCGAACACCGCCGGCGCCTGCCCGCGCAGCGCCTGGCCGAGCGAGCGCCCGGCCTCGGCGATGTCGTCCTGACCCAGCGCGCCCTGGAAGCGCGAGGCCTCGCTGCGGCCGGCGCTGGCCACCGGCAGCGGCCCCAGCGCCTGCAGCGACGCCTGCAGTTCGCGGTTCAGCACGTCGTTCATCATCAGGTTCGAGCACGCCTTGTCGAAGACGATCTGCAGGGTGCAGCCGGTCATCAGTGCGGCGCCGCGCGCCACGTCGCACACGCGCTCGTAGAGCTGGGCGGCCTGCGCGTTGTCGACGGCACGCACCAGGTACAGCACCTCGGCGCGCGCCTGCACCACGTTCGGCGACAGGCCACCGCTGTCGGTGATGGCGTAGTGCACGCGCGCCGTCGGCGGCATGTGCTCGCGCAGGTAGTTGACGCCGACGTTCGTCAGCTCGACCGCGTCGAGTGCGCTGCGCCCGAGGTGCGGCGATGCCGCGGCGTGTGCCGCGCGCCCGCTGAAGACGAACTTCACCTGCACGTTGGCCAGCGACGACTGCGTGAACACCGCGGTGTGGCTGCCCGGGTGCCAGGTCAGCGCGGCGTCGAGGTCGGCGAACAGGCCGGCGCGCGCCATGAATGTCTTGCCCGAGCCGCCTTCTTCCGCCGGGCAGCCGTAGAAGCGCACGCGCCCGGGCAGCGCGCGCCGGCGCAGGTGGTCGTGCACCGCCACCGCCGCCAGGTGCGCGGCGCTGCCCAGCAGGTGGTGGCCACAGCCGTGGCCGTTGTGGCCCGGGCTGTCGGGCGAGGGGCAGCAGAACAGCGCGCCGGCCTCCTGGTTCAGGCCGGACAGCGCGTCGTACTCGCCGAGCAGGCCGATCACCGGGCCGCCGCTGCCGGCCTCGGCGATGAACGCGGTGGGAATATCGGCCGCCTCCGGCTGCACGCTGAACCCGGCCGCGGCGAGGGCGTCGGCGTGCAGCCGCATCGACTCGCGCTCGGCATAGCGCAACTCGGCCAGCCCCCAGATGCGGTCGGCCAAGTCGGTGAAGCGCGGCGCTTCGCGTGCGAACAGCGGTTCGATCTCGGCCAGCGTGGATCGCAGCGCGCTCATTCCGTCACCGTGATCTTGTTGCGGTGCGCGATCACGCGGTTGCGCGCCAGCGCCTCGTCGATCTGCTTCTGCCATTCGGCCACCGGCGTGTCGCTGACCTGGGCGCCCAGCGCCTTCAAGCGCTGCACCGTCGCCGGCGCCTTCAGCGCGCGCTGCACCGCGCCGCGCAGCTTGTCGACGATCTCCGGCGGCGTCTTGGCGGGCACGACGATGCCGAACCAGGTGATGCCGAGCTGGTTCAGATCGGCATAGCCGAGTTCCTTCATCGTCGGCACCTGCGGCAGCTCGGCCAGGCGCTGGTCGTTCGACACCGCCAGCGGCAGCAGCCGCCCGGCCTGCACCTGCGCCAGCACCGACGGCACCTGGTCCGACAGCACCTGGATCGTGCCGGCGATGGCGTCGGTCTGCGCCGGGCCCATGCCGCGGTACGGCACCGGGCTCATCTTCACGCCCCAGGCCTCGTTGTACGCCTCGATCATCAAGTGGCCGATGCTGCCGATGCCAGGGACGCCGGCGCTGTAGCTGCCGGGCGGCTTGCGCTTGAGTTCGGCGATGAAGCCGGCCAGATCCTTGGCCGGGACCTTCGGGTTCACGGTGAACAGTGCCGGCATCGTCACCAGCTTGGCCAGCGGCAACAGGTTGCGGTTGGCCACCACCGCCTTGTCGTAGAAGACCGGGTTGACCGCCAGCGTGCCGACGGTGGCCATGCCGAGGGTGTAGCCGTCGGGTGCGGCGCGCGACACCGCCTCGGTGCCGAGCATGCCGCCGGCGCCGGCGCGGTTGTCGACGACCACGGTCTGCCCGAGCTCGGGGCGCAGCGCCTCGGCGACGATGCGCGCCACGACATCGGTCGAGCCGCCGGGCGCGAAGGGCACGACCAGCGTCACCGGTTTGGTCGGGAACGTGCCTTGCGCCTGGGCGGGCAGCAGCGGGGCCAGGCCGAGCGCGGCCAGGGCGATCAGCGACTGTCGGCGCGACCCTCCATTGAAGACTTGCCTCATGCCGGTGCTCCTTCGGATGGTTGTTGCGATGCGGGCATTATCGAGACGGCCGGGTGCCGGCGCCACCTAAAATCGGCCCATGGTCCCGCACCTCATCACCTCGCTGAACGGCCCGATCAACGAGATCGAACAGCGCATGCTCGAGTCGATGCCGGCGATCGAGCGCTGGTTCAGGCTCGAATGGATGGAGCACACGCCGCCGTTCTACTGCGCGGTGGACCTGCGCAACGCCGGTTTCAAGCTGGCGCCGGTGGACACCGATCTGTTCCCCGGTGGCTTCCACAACCTGACGCCGGAGATGCTGCCGCTGGCGGTGCAGGCGGCGATGGCGGCGATCGAGAAGATCTGCCCCGAGGCGAAGAACCTGCTGCTGATCCCCGAGCTGCACACGAGCAGCACCTTCTACTGGGCCAGCGTGCAGCGGCTGGTGGCGGTGTTCACGCAGGCCGGGCTGAACGTGCGGCTGGGCTCGCTCGATCCGGCGCTGGACAAGCCGCGGACGCTGGCGCTGGCCGACGGCGGCGAGTTGCTGCTGGAGCCGCTGCTGCGCACGCGCCGCCGGCTCGGGCTGAAGAACTTCGACCCGTGCACGATCCTGCTGAACACCGAGCTGGCGCAGGGCGTGCCGAAGGCGCTCCAGGGCCTGCACGAGCAGTACCTGCTGCCGCCGCTGCATGCCGGCTGGACGGTGCGGCGCAAGTCGCAGCACCTGCGCAGCTACGAGGAGCTGGCGAAGAAGTTCGCCAAGCTGCTGGGCATGGACCCGTGGCTGCTGACGCCGATGCATGCGCAGTGCGGCGAGGTCGACATGGCCGAGGCGCGCGGGCTCGACTGCGTGCGCAACCACGCCGACACGCTGCTGGCGAAGATCCGCCGCAAGTACAAGGAATACGGCATCACCGAACGCCCGTTCGTCGTCGTCAAACCCGAGCGCGGCGGCGGCGGCATGGGCATCGTCACGGTGCGCGACGTCAAGGACCTCGATGCGCTGGAGCGTGCCGGCGACGCCGCCGCCGGCGCGATGATCGTGCAGGAAGGCGTGCCGACCTACGAGCGCATGTACGACGCGGTGGCCGAGCCGGTGGTCTACATGATCGACCGCTACGTCGTCGGCGGCTTCTACCGCGTGCACGCGCAGCGCGGCATCGACGAGAACCTGGCCGCGCCGGGCTCGCGCTACGTGCCGCTGGCCTTCGCGCCGGCGACGCAGCTGCCGCGCCGCGGCGAGAAGCCCGGTGCCAGCGCGCCGAACCGCTTCTACATGTACGGCGTGGTCGGCCGGCTGGCGATGGTCGCGGCCAGCTACGAGCTGGAAGCCACCGACCCCGAGGCCGAGGTCTACGCCTGAGCCGCCCGCGCCGCCACGGCGGCCCTGGAGTCCTCCTGAGTCCGCACAGCCAACCGCCGCACACGCCGCGCAGCCCCGCCGCGCTGGCGGCGCTGACGCTCGGCGCGCTGGGCGTGGTCTACGGCGACATCGGCACCAGCCCGCTGTATGCGCTGAAGGAGGTGTTCCACGGCGGCCATGTCGCGGCCACGCACGACAACATCCTCGGCGTGCTGTCGCTGATCTTCTGGACGATGACGACCATCGTCTCGCTGAAGTACGTGCTGCTGATCCTGCGCGCCGACAACAACGGCGAAGGCGGCCTGATCGCCATGCTGGCGCTGGCCACGCACGCGGTGCACGATCGCCCGCGGCTGCGCGACGCGCTGATGATGGTCGGCCTGTTCGGCACCGCGGTGTTCTACGGCGACGGCGTCATCACGCCGGCGATCTCGGTGCTGTCGGCGGTGGAAGGCCTGGAGGTCGCCGCGCCCGGGCTGCACGACTGGGTGATCCCGATCACGCTGATCGTGCTGACCGCGCTGTTCGCGGTGCAGCGCTTCGGCACCGGCGGCATCGGCAAGTTCTTCGGGCCGATCACACTGGTGTGGTTCGTCGTGCTGGTGGCCATCGGGCTGCCGCATGTGCTGGCCAACCCGCACGTGCTGGTGGCGCTGAACCCGCTGTACGCGGCGCGCTTCTTCGCCGACAACCCGCTGGTCGCCTTCATCGGGCTGGGCGCGGTGGTGCTGTGCGTCACCGGCGGCGAGGCGCTGTATGCCGACATGGGCCACTTCGGCAAGCGGCCGATCCGCATCGCCTGGTACGGCTTCGTCATGCCGGCGCTGGTCGTCAACTACTTCGGCCAGGGCGCGATGCTGCTCGACCACCCGCAGGCGATCGAGAACCCGTTCTACCTGATGGCGCCCGACTGGGCGAGGCTGCCGCTGGTGCTGCTGGCCACCGCGGCGACGGTGATCGCATCGCAGGCGCTGATCTCGGCCGCGTTCTCGGTGACCAAGCAGGCCGCGCAGCTCGGCATCCTGCCGCGCATGCGCATCCTGCACACCTCGGTGCGCGACACCGGGCAGATCTACGTGCCCTTCGTCAACTGGGGGCTGTACGTGTTCATCGTGCTGGCGGTGGCGTTGTTCAAGAGCTCGTCGAGCCTGGCCTCCGCCTACGGCATCGCGGTCACGCTGGACATGACGATCACCACCGTCATGACCTTCTTCGTCATCCGCTACGGCTGGAAATACCCGCTCGCGCTGTGCCTGGCGGCCACCGGCTTCTTCTTCGTCATCGACGTCACCTTCTTCGCCAGCAACCTGCTGAAGCTGCTGGCCGGCGGCTGGTTCCCGCTGGTCATCGGCATCGGCATGTTCACGCTGATGGTCACCTGGCGCACCGGCCGGCGGCTGATGGCCGAGCGGCTGAAGGACGACGCCATCGACCTGAAGAGTTTCCTCGAGGCGGTGTTCGTCAGCCCGCCGTTGCGCGTGCAGGGCACCGCGGTGTTCCTCAACGCCGAGCCCGACATCACGCCGAACGCGCTGCTGCACAACCTGAAGCACAACAAGGTGTTCCACGAATACAACCTGTTCGTCACCGTCAGGCACCACGACGTGCCGTGGGTCGGCTTCGACAAGCGCATCGAGATGGAATCGCTGGGCCACGACTGCTGGCAGCTGACGCTGCACTTCGGCTTCAAGAACGACCCCGACGTGCCCGAGGCGCTGAAGCTGCTCGAAGGCCGCGGCGTGCCGCTGGACGAGATGGACACCAGCTACTTCCTGTCGCGCGACATCGTCATGCCGACCATCGGCGCAGGCATGGCGCTGTGGCGCGAGAAGCTGTTCGCGACCATGCACCGCAATGCCGCGGCGGCCGCCGACTTCCTCAACCTGCCGGCCAACCGCGTCGTCGAGCTGGGCTCCAAAGTCGAGATCTGATGCGCGTGTTCTGGCGGGACCTGTCGCTGTCCGCCGTCGTCGCCGGCTTCGTCGCCGTGCTCGTCGGCTTCACCAGCTCGGTGGTCATCGTCTTCGCCGCCGCGCAGGCGCTCGGCGCGACGCCGGCGCAGGCCAGCTCGTGGATGTGGGCGCTGGGCCTGGGCATGGGGCTGACCTCGATCGGGCTGTCGCTGTGGACGCGCCAGCCGCTGCTGACCGCCTGGTCCACGCCCGGCGCGGCGCTGCTCGCCGGCACCAGCGGCATCGGCATGGGCGAGGCCGTCGGCGCCTTCGTCGTCTGCGGCGCGCTGATCCTGCTGGCCGGGCTGACGCGCATCTTCGAGCGTGTCATGCACCGCATCCCGCAGGCCATCGCCGCCGCGCTGCTGGCCGGCGTGCTGGCGCGCTTCGGGCTCGACGCCGTCGGCGCCGTGCAGAGCGCGCCGCTGCTGGTGTGCGTGATGGCGGCGGTGTTCCTGGTGGGGCGCCGCGCCTGGCCGCGCTATGCGGTGCCGGGCGTGCTGCTGGCCGGCATCGCGGTGGCGGCGCTGCAGGGGCGGCTGCACACCGAGGCCATCGCCTGGTCGATGGCGACGCCGGTGTGGACCACGCCGCAGTTCAGCGCCGGCGCGCTGGTCGGCGTGGCGCTGCCGCTGTTCGTCGTGACGATGGCCTCGCAGAACCTGCCGGGCGTGGCCGCGCAGCGCGCGGCCGGCTACGCCACGCCGGTGTCGCCGAGCATCGCCGTCACCGGTGCGGCGAGCATGCTGCTCGCGCCCTTCGGCGGCTATGCGCTGAACCTCGCCGCCATCACCGCGGCCATCTGCTCGGGGCCCGAGGCGCACGAAGACCCGGCGCGGCGCTATGTCGCGGCGGTCTGCGCCGGCGTGTTCTACGTCGCGCTCGGGCTGGTCGGTGGCGCCGTGGTCGGGCTGCTGCAGGCCTTCCCGCGCGAGCTGGTGCTGGCGGTGGCCGGGCTGGCGTTGCTGGGCACGATCGCCGGCGGTCTGGCCGGCGCGCTGCAGCACGAGGCACACCGCGACGCCGCCGCCCTGACCTTCCTGGTGACGCTGTCGGGCATCACGCTGGCCGGCATCGGCGCCGCGTTCTGGGGTGTGCTCGCCGGCAGCCTGGCGCTGGCGGTGCAACACTACCGCTCCCGCCGCTGAACCGGACTTTGCCGTGGACCTGCTGTTCGTCGCCGACCCGCTGGAGCTGTTCAAGCCCTACAAGGACTCCACCTTCGCGATGATGCGCGAGGCCGCCGCGCGCGGCCACGTGCCGTGGGCCTGCGAGCCGGCGCAGCTGCACTGGCAGCGTGGCGCCCCGGTGCGCGCGCGGGCGCGCCGCATCACGCTGACCGGCACGCTGGACGACTGGTTCGAGGCCGAAGAGCCGGCGCAGCGCGCGCTGGCCGAATTCGGCGCGGTGCTGATGCGCAAGGACCCACCGTTCGACAGCGAGTACTTCTACGCCACGCACCTGCTGCAGCGCGCCGAAGCCGACGGTGCGCGCGTCTTCAACTCGCCGCGGGCGCTGCGCGACCATCCGGAGAAGCTGGCGGTCATGGAGTTCCCGCAGTTCATCGGCCCGACGCTGGTGACGCGCGACCCCGCCGACGTGCGCGCCTTCCATGCCGAGCACGGCGACATCATCCTGAAGCCGCTGGACGGCATGGGCGGCATGGGCATCTTCCGCGTCGGCCCCGACGGGCTGAACCTGGGCAGCATCACCGAGACGCTGAACCGCCACGGCACGCAGACGATCATGGTGCAGCGTTTCCTGAGCGAGATCGCGCAGGGCGACAAGCGCGTGCTGGTGATCGGCGGCGAGCCGGTGCCCTACTGCCTGGCGCGCATCCCGCAGGGCAGCGAGATCCGCGGCAACCTGGCGGCCGGCGGCAAGGGCGTGGCGC
>DAORHX010000136.1:0-8761 GCA_035438245.1 Rubrivivax sp. | reverse complement strand
GGCGGCGGCGGTGGTTTCCAGCGTCAGCGCGGCCGCGCCTTCGCCCATCACGCTGCCGTCGTGGCGCTCGTCGAAGGGGCGCAGTGCCCGCGCCGACAGCAGCCCCAGCTGGTGGTAGTACAGCAGCGTCTGCGGCTCGATCGGCGCGTCGTGTGCGGCAACCACCGCGCGCGTGCATTCGCCGGCACGCAAAGCCGCGGCCGCTTCGGCCAGCGCCAGCAAGCCACTGATGCTGTGGTGCGTGACGCAGGCGTTCGGGCCCTTCAGCCCGTGGCGGATGCCGACATGACCGAGCACGTTGTTCGGCAGCGAACGCAGCAGCCACATCGGGTTGACGGTGGCCGACAGCTCCTGGCCGAAGCCCTTCAGGTCGCCCTGCGCCGCGGCGATCAACGGCAGGTAGTCGTACTGGTTGCCGAAGGTGCCGCCGCCGGAGCCGACGAACACGCCGGTCGCGTCGGCGAAGCGCTCGGCCGCGGCCTCGTCCAGCGTCTCGCGCCAGGCGGCGAAGCCCGCCTGCTCGATCGCCCGGTCGGCCGCGTACAGGCCGAACACGTCGCCGCGGCGGATGTACTTCAGCAGCTTGCGGTCGCCGGTCAGCTTGCCGGCGTTGTAGTCGGCGACCTCGGCGGCGATGCCCACCGGCCACTGACTGGCGTCCCATTGCGTGATCGGCGCCACCGCGCTGCGGCCCTGCAGCAGGGCGGCCCAGATCTCGTCGGGCGAACGGCCGGCGCCGCAGATCGCGCCCGAGCCGGTGATCAGCACCTTCTGCGCCGTCACAGCAACGCCTCCACATCGTCCGGATGGCGCAGCGCCAGGCAGCTGTTCGAGCCACCGAAGCCCAGCGAATTGGACAGCGCCACGCGCACGCGGCGGGCGCGCGGCGCATCGCGCACGATGTCGACGTCGCAGTCGGGGTCGAGCTCGCGCAGGTTGGCGTTGACCGGCAGCGTGTCGTGGTGGATCGCCAGCGCGCAGACCACGGCCTCCACCGCGCCGGCGGCGGCGATCAGGTGGCCGGTGACGCTCTTCGTCGAGCTGACCGCGACCTGGTCGCGCGCATCGGCCCACACCGCCTTCACGGCCGCGCATTCGCTGCGGTCGTTCATCGGTGTCGAGGTGCCGTGCGCGTTCAGGTAGTTGACGTCGGCAAGCTGCGCGCCGGCGTCGGCGACGGCCTGGCGCATGGCCTGGATCGGCCCGTCGCCCGAGGGGTGCGAATCGGTGATGCGGTAGCTGGACAGCGAGTTGCCGTCGCCGGCCAGCTCGGCATAGATGCGTGCGCCGCGCTGGCGCGCCGCGTGCCATTCCTCGAGCACCAGGAAGCCGGCGCCTTCGCCGAGCACGAAGCCGTTGCGCGTGGCGTCGAAGGGGCGGCTGGCGCGCTCGGGCGCGTCGTTGTCGGGCGACACCGCGTTGAGCAGGCAGAAGCCCGCCAGCCCGACCGGGTTGATCATCGAATCGAAGCCGCCGGCCAGCACGCAGTCGGCCTCGCCGCGGCGGATCAGCTTCAGCGCGGTGCCCACGGCCTGGCCGCCGGACGCACATGCGGTGTGCACCGAACTCGAATAGCCACGGATGCCGAAGGTGCGCGTCAGCAGCGCCGCGCCGCCCACCGAGTTGCTGCGGCAGAAGACCAGCGGATCGGCTGCCGAGCCCCGCGCCCGCAGCAGCTGCACCGGGTCGAGCTCGCCGTTGGCGGCGGCTTCGCGCTGCACCTGCACCAGCTCGTCGTAGCTGACGCCCATCATGCCGGTGCCGACCACGCAGCCCCAGCGCTCGGCCGTCGCCGCGGTCGGGCGGATGCCGGCATCGGCAAAGGCCTGCGCTGCGGCGACCAGCGCGAAGCGATGCGACCGGTTCGCCAGCTTCAGCAGCTTGCGTTCGCCCAGCGCCTGCTGCACGGCGGCATCGCCAACGCCCTTGACTTCCGCAGCGATGCGCACCGGGAAGCCGCTGGCGTCGAAGCTGGCGATGTGCGCCGCGCCGCTGCGCCCGGCGAGCAGCGCGGCCCAGGTGCTGGCGACGTCGTTGCCGACCGGCGTGACCAGGCCCACCCCGGTGATCGCCACACGGCGTCGTGCCGTCATGACGCGCTCCGCGGCGCGACTTCGATGCGCGCACCGGCCACCGTCTTGCCGTCGCTGCGCGCCGACACCTTCAGCCGCGCGCCGGCGGCATCCGCGTCCTGCAGCACGACTTCGAGTTCGAGGCGTGCGCCAGGCGCGGTGAACGAACGGATCTTCACCTGGCTGACCTTTGTCGTGACGAGCGTGCCGGCATGTGCCAGCGGCGCGCCGTGTTGCGCCAGCTGCGCCGCCAGCGTGGCCAGCGCGTCCATCAGCAGTGTGCCGGGGAACACCGCACGGCGCGGGAAGTGATCGGCGAAGTAGGGCGCCGCGGCGACGTCCGGCACCTGCAGCATCGCGTTCAGGCGCTCGCCAGGCTGTACCTGCACGTCGCGTAGATCGGGCGCGGGCACGCCGCCGAAACGGCCCGGCGCGGCGCCGGCACCGAGCAGCGTGTGGAAGTCGGCGCGCACCGCGTCCGGGGCATCGAATTCGTCCATCGGCAGCATCGGGCCGAGGCTGTCCACGAGCTCCAGCGCCAGCCGGCCTTCGATCAGCACCTTGCCGCTGTAGGCCACCGCCCCGGCGTCGCAGCGTTCGATGTCGGCCTGCAGCTGCAGCGTGCAGCCCGGCCGCGGCAGCTGGTGGTAGTGCACGGCGCCGGCCAGGCCGGCGACCGGCCGCTGCGCGAAGTCCAGGGTTCCCATCGCCGACCAGGCGGCGAGCTGGCCCACCGCTTCGGCCATCAGCGACGCCGGGAAATGCACCCCCAGCGGCACCGTGTAGTGGCCCTCGACGCGACCGCCCTCGCGGTGCGTGATGCGGTCGACGAAGGAGAAGCTGCGAAAGCGCCCGCTCATCGGATGGTGGGCCCGCGCGCGAAGGCTCAGGCCTGCAGCGCGCGCTGCGCGCGGATCACGACCTTGCAGAAGGTCTCGGTGGTGAACAGGCGCGGCACGTCCGAGGCCTTCAGCGGCGTCTTGAAGCGCTCGGCCGGGACTTCGTCCAGGAACTCGCGCAGCCGCGCCAGCCCGGCATCGGTGACGACGCCCTTGGTTTCGAATTCCGCCTCGGGCAATGGGCCGCGCGCATCCTCGACGATCTTGCCGCGCGGGATCTTCACGCCGAAGCCCTTCTCGAGGCGGAACACCAGGTCGAGGAAGTCGATCGACTCGGCGTCCAGGTCGCCGATCAGCGAGGCCTTGGGCTTGACCTCGTCGAGCTCGCAGCCGAGCGCGTCGGCGACTATCTGCGCCACCTTCGGAAACACCGCGTCGATCTCTGCCTGGGCGATTGCCTGTTCTGCCATGGGAAGTCCTTGAGAAGTTATTCCATCTTGAAGCCGCCGTCGACATGCAGCACCTGGCCGGTGATGTAGTCGGCGAAGCGCGACGCGAGGAACCATACCGCGTGGGCCACGTCCTGGGCCTGTCCGTAGCGACGCAACAGGATGCGCGCCTTGATCTGGTCGTCGGCGAGGTCGCGCACCTGCTGCGACATCTCGGTCTCGATCACGCCGGGGGCGACGCAGTTTACCGTGATCTTGCGCGAGGCCAGCTCCACCGCCATCGCCTTCGTGAAGGCGTTGATCGCGCCCTTGCTGGCGGCGTAGTTCGACTGACCGCGCCCGCCCTTGTCGCCGGCTACCGAGCTGAGATTGACGATGCGGCCCGAGCGCTTGGAGATCATGTGCCGCACCACCGCACGCGTGACGTTGAACACGCCGACGACGTTGGTGTCGAGCACGGCGCGGATGTCCTCGTCCTCGAGCATGCCGAGGAGGTTGTCGCGCACGATGCCGGCGTTGTTGACGAGCACGTCGATGCGCCCGCGGCTGTCGACGATGCGGTCCACCGCTTCGGCCACGGCCGCGGCATCGCCGACATCGGCCTGCACCGCCTGGGCCCTGCCGCCGGCCGCCTGCACCGCGGCCACCACCTCGTTCGCGGCGGCGGCGTTGTCGCGGTAGAAGAACACCACGTCCATGCCGTCGCCGGCGAACAGCTCGACGATGGCACGGCCGATGCCGCGGCTGCCGCCACTGACCAGCGCCACCTTGCCTGCCAGGCCGGAATCGATCTGCATCGCGTCAGCCCGAGATGGCGAAGCCGCCGTCGACGAACAGCGTGTGGCCGTTGATCATGTTCGCCTCGGGCAGGCACAGCAGGTACACCGCACCGGCGACGTCCTGCGGCGTCAGCACCGGGCCGGCGGGCGTGCGCGCCTTGAACGACGCGACCAGTTCGTCGCGGTTCGGGAAGTAGGCCAGCGCGTCGGTCTCGACGACGCCGGCACTGACCGCGTTGACGCGGATGCCGCTGGGCCCCAGTTCCTGTGCCAGCGAGCGCACCAGCGACTCCAGCGCCGCCTTCGACGCGCCGATGAACGCGTAGTTCGGCATCGCACGCACCGAGCCCAGGCTGGACATCGCGATGATGCGGCCGCCCGCGCCCATCAATGGCGCCGCGCGCTGCGCCAGCAGGTTCAGCGCGAAGGCGTTGGTCTCCATGCACCAGCGCCAGTGTTTCAGCGTCATGTCCAGCGCCGGCTTCAGCACACCGCTGGCGGCGTTGCTGACGACGATGTCCAGGTGGTCGAAATGCTTGCGCAGTTCGGTGAACATGTCGTCGACGCTGTCGGGTTGGCTGACGCTGGCCTTCAGCGCCACGGCACGGCGGCCGAGCGCGCGGAACTGCTCGCACAGCGCTTCGGCTTCCTCGTGGCTGTTGTAGTAGTTGACGACGATGTCGGCGCCGGCTTGCGCCAGCTTGGTGGCGATGGCACGGCCGATGCCGCGCGCCGCGCCGGTGACCAGCGCCGTCCTGCCGGCCAGCGGCAGCGCGACGGCGGTCGAGGGGGCGGATTCCGCGGCGGGCTGGCTCATGGTCTGCAGGCGGTTCGACGGTTCGCCCGGCGGGCGAAAGGCCGCGCGGATTGTAGGCCCTGAGCACGTCGGCCTGGCCTGCCCGGAGGGACTCGAACCCCCGACCTGCTGCTTAGAAGGCAGCTGCTCTATCCAGTTGAGCTACGGGCAGCCTGTGTGCGCGGGATTCTAGGGAAGCGGCCGCTCAGCGCCGCGCGTATTGCCGCTCGCCGAACAGCACCTCGCGCGCCTTGTCGTCGGTCAGCGGCTTGCGCAGCCCGGCCAGGACCTCCACGCCGCGCATCACGGCCGGCCGTGCACCGATCTCGTCGAACCAGCCTTTCAGATGGGGGTGGTCGTCCCAGTCGATGCCCTGGTTCTTCCACGAGCGCAGCCACGGGAACACCGCGATGTCGGCGATGCTGTACTGCGGCCCACCGAGGTAGCGGCTCTTCGCCAGCCGCCGGTCCATCACGCCGTACAGACGCCTGGCCTCGTTGCTGTAGCGATCGACCGCATAGGGGATCTTCTGCGGCGCATAGATGCGGAAGTGGTGCGCCTGGCCGAGCATCGGCCCGACGCCGCCCATCTGGAACATCAGCCACTGCAGCACTTCGTACTTGCCGCGCGTGCTGTCGGGCAGGAAGCGCCCGGTCTTGCCGGCCAGGTAGAGCAGGATCGCGCCGGACTCGAACAAGGTGATCGGCTGGCCGTCCGGGCCGTCGGGATCGACGATCGCCGGGATCTTGTTGTTCGGGCTGATCGCCAAAAA
Source organism: Rubrivivax sp. (assembly GCA_035438245.1). GTDB lineage: Bacteria > Pseudomonadota > Gammaproteobacteria > Burkholderiales > Burkholderiaceae_C > Rubrivivax. The sequence goes on along the minus strand of DAORHX010000136.1, from coordinate 3,054 downwards.
GTCACTTCGGAACTGGTCGCCCCTGCCGATATCCACGGCAATCGCCTTGTAGGGCAGCGCGCATTCCTCCAGCATCACGTGGACCTTGTGGCCATTGGGCGTCGGCCAGGAATAGACCTCGATCATCGTTGTCCCTTCGTGCGTGCGAGGCGGGCTCGTGCGGCAAATCACTCTAAACCATGCTCGATTCGATCAAACGCTGGATGGGTACCGCGCCGGTGCAGATCCCCGGCTGGAACGACCTGTCCGCCTGGGCGCGGCAAAGGCAATGGACGCTGCGTGCGGTGCGCGAGCCCGAAGGCTTCGTCGTCGACGGCCGCGCCGGCAGCACCGCCTGGCGGCTGGAATGGGGCCCGTCGCAGCGCTCGTACATCGCCGGCGCCGAACTGCGCGTGCGCGCCGAGATCGACGTGCCGCGCGAACTGCAGGCGCTGGTGCTGAACCGCGAGCTGATGGATGCGATGGAGAAGGCGGTCTTCGAGCAGTACGTCGAAGGCGTGCAGACGCGCATCGACACCGCCACGCCGCCGGAGATGCGCTGGCTGGTGATGTTCCAGAAGCTGTCCAACGCCGAGCTGAAGTCGCTGCGCGATGGCTGGGGCGCGCTGTCCAGCTACAAGCCGTGGCTGCAACAGTGGCTGGCCGGCCGCCTGACGCCGGCGCTGGCCGCGCTGCCGACGTCGGCCGATCGCCCGCTGGTGCTGATGATCGCGCGGCGGCGCCTCAGCCTGCGCATGGCGCTGCCGCGGCCCGAGCCGGCCGCCCTCGATGCCTGGCTGGGGCTGTTCGACTGCGCGCTGCAGGAGGCGCAGCGCGTCGCCGTCGACGAGCTCGAGGTGCACACGCCGAGCACGCAGCCGAGCCTGTTCTCGGCCTCGACGATGCCGGCGGACGCGGCCCGTACCTGAGCCGGGCCGGCCTTCAGGCCGACTGCGCGAAGCGCCAGCCCATCTCGGCCAGCGGCTTCGCGCCGGCGCCCGATTGCCGCGCCTGTTCGCTGGCCGCCGTGCCGGCCTCGACCCGCTTGGCGATGCCCTGCAGGATCGCCGCCAGCCGGAACATGTTGTAGGCCAGGTAGAAGTTCCAGTCGGCGCGCAGCGACTCGGGCGTGCCGCGGCCGCTGCGCTCGCAGTAGCGGCGGATGTAGTCCGCTTCGCTCGGGATGCCCAAGGCCGCGTGGTCGAGGCCGCCGATGCCGCGGAAGGTGCCCGGCGCGATGTGCCAGGACATGCAGTGGTAGCTGAAGTCGGCCAGCGGATGGCCGATGGTCGACAGCTCCCAGTCCAGCACCGCCAGCACGCGCGGCTCGGTGGCGTGGAACATCAGGTTGTCGAGGCGGAAGTCGCCATGCACCACCGAGACCATGGCCTCGTCGCGCGCGCTCGCCGGGATGTGCCGCGGCAGCCATTCGATGAGCCGGTCCATCGCCTCGTTGGGCCCGGTCACCGAGGCCTGGTACTGCTTGCTCCAGCGCGAGATCTGGCGCTCGAAGTAGTTGCCCGGCCGGCCGTAGTCGGCCAGGCCCAGCGCCCCCACGTCCAGCTTGTGCAGCGCGGCGATGACGCGGTTCATCTCGTCGTAGATGGCGCCGCGCTGGTCGCGCGTCATGCCCGGCAGCGACTGGTCCCACAAGACGCGCCCTTCGACCATCTGCATGACGTAGAACGCACGGCCGATGACCGCTTCGTCGTCGCACAGCAGCAGCATCTGCGGCACCGGCACGTCGCTGCCGGCGAGCGCGCCCATGACACGGAACTCGCGCTCGATGGCATGCGCCGACGGCAGCAGCTTGGCCACCGGGCCGGGCTTGCTGCGCATCACGTACGACGCCTGCGGCGTGACCAGCTTGTAGGTGGGGTTCGACTGCCCACCCTTGAACTGCTCGACGCTCAGCGGCCCGGCAAAGCCCGGCAGCCGTGACTGCAGGTAGGCCTGCAGCGCGGCGGTGTCGAAGGCATGCGTGCCGGTTAGCGGCTTGGTGCCCTGGAATTGATCCATCGGAGTGTCTTTCGTCGATGCGGGGTGGGGGCCTCAGCGGCCCGCGATCTGCAGCAGCTTGTCGCGCGACAGCACGACCAGCCGCGTCGGCTCGACGCGCACCGCGCCGTCGCGCTCGAAGCCCTTGAGCTCCTGGTTGACGCGCTGTCGCGACGCGCCGAGCAGCTGCGCCAGGTCTTCCTGCGCCAGCTCCAGGCCGATGCGGATCTCCTCGCCCTGCGCGATGCCGTAGCCCTTGGCCAGCAGGAGGATCTGCTTGGCCAGCCGCGCCCGCAGCGGGCGTGTGTTCAGGTCCTCGAACTGGTCGTACATCAGGCGCAGGCGGCGGCAATTCAAGCGCAGCAGCGCGTCGTACAGCTCGGCATGCTGCGTCAGCAGCTCCTTGAAATCGGGCCTGCGCACACACAGCAGCGTGGTCGGGCCATGGGCGTCGGCGTCGTGCGTGCGCGGCAGGCCGTCGAACAGCGCGATGTCGCCGAACCAGACGCCGGGCTCGGCATAGGTCAGCGTCACCTGCTTGCCGCTCAGCGAGACCGAGCTGATGCGCACCGCGCCCAGCGCCACGCCGCACCATTCCTCGGCCGAGGAGCCGCGTGTCGTCAGCGGCGCGCCGTCCTTCAGCCGGCGCACGATGGCTCGCGCCAGGATGGCGTCGCGCAGCGGTGGCGAGAGCTTGGAGAACCAGGCGCCGGAGTCGATGTTGCGGCGTTCTTCGACGCTGAGGGTCGAGGCGTTCATGTCGGGGCGAGTTCGACCATGGCGATCGCGAGCGGTGCAAGCGCCAATGCTAACCGTGCGCTGCTGCACGCCGCGGCGCCCTTCGGCAGCATGGATTTGTAACCGGCGATGCTAGAGTGGGCCGCACCGCCGAAGCCTCTCGACGCACGCATGACCCTGCGGTCCCTGAGCATCGCCATCCTCGCTTGTGCCGGATGGGCTGCCGCATCGGATGCGCTGGCGCTGGGCCTGGGCCGCACCCCTGAATCGATCGCCTTCGGCCAGCCGCTGGAGTTCCGCTTTTAAGCTGTCCGCGATCTTGGCAACCGCGCAGATTTC
>DAORHX010000135.1:0-8877 GCA_035438245.1 Rubrivivax sp. | reverse complement strand
CCGACGAGCCCAGCGGCCAGCCCGGCGGCGAACTGCGTGCGCAGGGCCGGGTCGAGATGCGCCAGGCGGGCGTCGTGCTGCGCGCCGACCAGCTGCGCTACGACCAGGCCGAGGACCTGGCGGTGGCGCAAGGCAAGGTGCGCATCACGTTCCAAGGCTCGTCCTTCAGCGGGCCCGAGGTGCAGCTGAAGACGCAGCGCATGGAAGGCTTCGTGCTGTCGCCCGAATACGAGCTCGCCTTCACCGGCGCCGGCGGCCGCGCCGAACGCATCGACATCCTCGGCCCCGGCGCGGCGCGCATCATCGACGGCAACTACACCAGTTGCACGCGCGACGACGGGCGCACGCCCGACTGGGTGCTCAGTGCACGCCGGCTCGAACTGGACATCGATGCTGGCGTCGGCGTGGCCGAGGGTGCGGTGCTGCGCTTCCTCGACGTGCCGATCCTGCAGCTGCCGCGCATGAGCTTTCCGCTGAGCGACCAGCGCAAGTCCGGCTGGCTGCCGCCGAGCGTGGACTTCACCACCGGCAGCGGCATCGACGCCGGCGTGCCCTACTACTGGAACATCGCGCCGAACCGCGACGCCACGCTCACGCCATCGATCTCGACGCGCCGCGGCTTCGCGGTGAACGGCGAGTTCCGCTACCTCGAAGCCACCGATGCCGGCCGCGTCAACCTGGACCTGCTGCCCTATGACCAGGTGTACAAGGACACGCGCTACTGGCTGACCTTCGACCACCTCGGCCGCTATGGCGACGACGTGCGCTACAGCGCGCTGGTCGAGCGCGTGTCCGACGACGACTGGTGGAACGACTTCCCGCGCCGTCACGCGGCGCTGACGCCACGGCTGCTGCCGCTGGTGTTGCTGGGGGAGAAGGACCTGGGCACGCCGGCACTCGGCGCCGAGCTGTATGCGCGCACGCAGCGCTGGCAGGTGCTGCAGGCACCGAACACGATGCAGGCGCCGTTCGACCGCGCGCTGCAGGTCGGGCTGCGCAGCAGCGGCAGCCTGCAGGCGGGCCTGCAGTACGCGGTGGAGACCGAAGCCAACCGCTTCACGCTGCCGAGCAACCCCGGCTACGCCCCGGGGAACACGCCGTCCGACGGCTCGCGGCTGCATGCGCAGGGCTGGATCAACCGGCCGTTCCGCCAGCCCGGCTGGTGGGTCACGCCGAGCCTGCTGTTCAACGCCGCCAGCTACCAGACCGACGAAGCGATGCCCGACGGCAGCACGACCGCCTCGCGCGTGATCCCGACCTTCAGCCTCGGCAGCGGCGCCGAATTCGAACGCCGCACGCAGTGGTTCGGCCGCGCGCTGCGCCAGACGCTCGAGCCGCGCGTGCTGTACGTCAACACGCCCTATGTCGACCAGGCGAACTACCCGAACTTCGACTCGGCGGTGAAGGACTACAGCTTCGCGTCGATCTACTCGGAGAACGTGTTCTCCGGCATCGACCGCGTGTCGGACACCAATGCACTGACCGCCGGCGTGACGACACGGCTGCTCGACGCGACCAGTGGCGTCGAGCTGCTGCAGCTGGGCATCGTGCAGCGCTATCTGTTCAACGACCAGCTGGTCACCGAAACCGGCGTGCCCGAGAACCGCGGCTATTCCGATGTGCTGCTGCGCGGCTCGACGCGTGTCATCGAGCCGTTCAACCTGGAAGGCTATGTGCGCTACAGCCCGAGCGTCGACCGCGTCGTGCGCTCGATCCTCGGCATGCAGTACCAGCCGGCACCGTTGCGCACGCTGAACCTGACCTACCGCTATGCGCGCGACATCAGTTCGCAATGGGAAGTGTCCTGGCAATGGCCGCTGTACCAGCCGGGCGGCGCGCCGCAGCGCAAGGAATGGAGCGGCGGGTCGCAGAGCTGCGGCGGCGCCTGGTACACCGTGGGCCGCCTGACCTACAACACCACCGACGACCGCCTCACCGATTCGGTCGTCGGCCTGGAATACGACGCCGGATGCTGGATCGCGCGCATGGCGGTCAGCCGCTGGTCCACCGGCGTGAGCGAAGCCTCGACGCAGGTGCTGCTGCAACTGGAGCTGGTGGGCCTGTCGCGGCTGGGCTCGAATGCGATCGGTGTCCTGAGGGACAATATCCCCGGCTACCAGCTGCTGCGCGAGCGCCGCAGCGTTTCTCCGGCCTCGGCCTTCTATGACTGACCCACTCCGCTGCCTTCGATTGCCCGGCCTGGCCCTGGCCCTCGGCCTGTGCGCGCTGCAGGCGCCGGCGCAACTGCAGATTCGCAGCGCACCGGCGGCGGGGGCCGCACCGGCGTCGGCGCCGCCGCCGCAGGTGCTGATCCGCGGTTCCGGCTTTGCCGGCGACTACATCGTCGTGGTCGTCAACAGCGAACTGGTCACCGCCGCCGAGCTCGAGCAGCGCACCGAACGCATCCGTCAGATGGTCGCGCAGCGCGGCGCTGCGGCACGGCCGCTGACGCCCGAGCAGCTGCGCCAGCAGGCGCTGGAGTCGCTGATCGAGGAACGTGTGCTGCTGACCCATGCGCGCGACAGCGGCATGCGCGTCGACGATGCCGAGGTCGACCGCGCGGTGCAGAGCATCGCCGCGCAGAACCGGCTGACGATGGCGCAGCTGCGCGATCGTGTCGCTGCCGAGGGCATGGACATGACACGCTTTCGCGCCACGCTGCGCGACCAGATCCTGCTCGAACGGGTGCGCGAGCGCGAGGTCGGCCAGCGCACGCGCGTGACCGACGCCGACATCGACAAGTTCCTGGCCGAGCGCAATGCGCTGAGCGCGCGCGACAGCGAACTGAACATCGCGCAGATCCTCATCACCGTGCCCGATACGACGGCTGCCGACGTCGTGGCGCAGCGCCAGGCGATGGCCGAAGGCGCGCTGCAGCGCGTGCGCGGCGGCGAGGACTTCGCGCTGGTCGCACGCGAGCTGTCGGAGGACGGCAACCGTGCGCGCGGCGGCGAGATCGGCATGCGCCCCGCCTCGCGCCTGCCCGATGCGTTCGTCGCGCAGGTGCGCGATCTGCGGCCTGGCGAGGTATCGCCGACGCTGTTGCGCTCCGGCGCCGGCTTCCACGTGCTGAAGCTGATCGACCGGCGCGACACCACCGGCATTCGGGTCACGCAGACCCGCGCACGGCACATCCTGCTGCGCCCGTCGCCGCAGCTCAGCGCCGAGCTGGCGCAACAGCGGCTGACCGACATGCGCACGCAGATCGAGCGCGGCACCAGCAACTTCGAGGCGCTGGCGCGGCAGTACTCCGAAGACGCGTCGGCCGGCCAGGGCGGCGACCTCGGCTGGGTCAACCCCGGCTCCTTCGTGCCCGAGTTCGAGGAGGCGATGAACCGGCTGACCGTCGGCGGCCTGTCGCAACCGGTGACGACACGCTTCGGCGTGCACCTGATCGAGGTGGTCGATCGCCGCGACACCACGCTGGACCCCAAGCAGCTGCGCGAGCAGGCGCGCAACGCGCTGCGCGAACAGAAGTTCGAAGAGGCCTTCATCGAGTGGGCGAAGGACCTGCGCGCGCGCGCCTACATCGAGATGCGCGAGCCGCCTTGAGCCGCCGCAGCGCGATGCCCCACCCGCCGCGCAAGCGCTTCGGGCAGCATTTCCTCGCCGATGCGGCGGTGCTGGACGCGATCGTCGACCTGATCGACCCGCGGCCCGGGCAGGCGCTGGTGGAGATCGGCCCCGGCCTCGGGGCGTTGACCCTGCCGCTGCTGCAGCGCTGCGGCGCGCTGACGGTGATCGAACTGGACCGCGACCTGGCGGCGCGGCTGCGGGCGCACGGCGCCGGCCTGACGGTGATCGAGTCGGATGTGCTGAAGGTGGACTTCGCGGCGCTGCGTCGCGACCTGGGGCAGCCGCTGCGCGTCGTCGGCAACCTGCCGTACAACATCTCCACGCCGATCCTCTTTCACCTGCTGGGCAGCGCGGCGCGGGTCGCCGACCAGCACTTCATGCTGCAGAAGGAAGTGGCGCAGCGCATGGCGGCGGCGCCGGGCGGCAGGGACTACGGTCGGCTGTCGGTGATGTTGCAGTGGCGCTACCGCATCGACCAGGTGCTGGACGTGCCGCCGCAGGCTTTCGAGCCGCCGCCGAAGGTCGATTCGGCGATCGTGCGCATGCAGCCGCTGCCGCTGGCCGAGGCCGAGGCGCCACCGCTGCTCGCCGAACTGGTAACGGTGGCGTTCTCGCAGCGGCGCAAGCTGCTGCGCCACACGCTCGGGCGCTGGCTGCAGCAGCGCGGCTTCGGCGGCGACTTCGACCTGCAGCGCCGCGCCGAAGAGGTGCCGGTGGCGCAGTACGTGGCGCTGGCCGGCCAGCTCGCCGCCTGAGGGCTCGCCTGGCGGCAAAGAAAACGGCCCGCGAGGGGCCGTTTCCACGAGGGCGTGGCGCGACGTCTAGGCCGCCGTCAGCCACATCGCGGTGTCGAAGGCACTGCTCATCAGCGGCATGTTCATGCCGAAGTTTGGGTTGCTGCCGTTCTTCGACGCTGCCACCTTCGGCGCCGGCTTGTCCACCACCACCTGGGTCATTTCCGCCCGTTCCCCTGACCCGATTTCCAGGGAACGGGCTACTGAAAAGAATAGAAACACCTGAATGGTATTCGTCGTTCGCCCCAGAAGTCGGCGGCGTCGCGGAACACGTCGAGCAGCTGCTCGCGCGCTTCACGATCGAAGCGCGGGTTGTCCGGGAGCTGCTCGAGCACGACGACGAAGCCCGGCTGCGCCCCGGCCTTGTGCACGATGTCGGTCATGCAGTCGTACAGCGCATCGAGGTTCTTGCCGAAGTGCGCCGGGAACAGGAAGGCCTCGGCGATGCGGTCGAGCACATCCTGCTTGGTCGACGCCGCCGACAGGTTGGCGTAGAGGAAATGCTGGCCGGCGCCTTCGGCGGCCTGCATCAGGTCCTCCACCCTGTAGGCGCGTATCGCCTGCACGATGTTGGGACGGACTGTCTGCAACAGCATGGTCACCTACCTCCTTCGGTCCGATTCAAAACAAATGCCTTGGTCGCCTGATCACTGCACGATGAGCGCAAAGCTCGCGTAGTGGTCGGCGGTGTAATAACAGTGCTCGGGTCGCGTCGGCTGGCTGCCCCCGCAGACGATGCGCCGCGCGCCCCGGTCGCGCGAGCCGGGTGTGTTCACCGTGTACTCGCGGTAGTAGCCGCGACGCTCGGCCGGCAGCAAACGCTCGCGGTTGCCGAACACGCTGCCGTCCTTTGCATACCCGAAGGGGCCACCCTGGCGGATCAGCGCTTCGGTTTGCCGGGCCTCGGCCGGCAACGTTGCCAACGCCACCGTCGGCAGCTTCTGCGCACTGGCCGCGACGGCACTACCGGCCAGAACCCCCGTCACCGCGATTGCAAGCGCCAACTTTCTGATTGACTGCCTTGGCGACGGCAAACGGCACAGAAGCACGGGATAACCCTAGACAGAGAAGCTTCAATGCTACCGGATCGTGGCAAAAAGCTCAAGTCTCGGGCTGGTAACGAGGCTTTGACGATCTAATGTCAGTGTGCGCACGCATACACGCCAGTCATGGCCGAGCGCTGTTCGGCCAGGGCACGGCCCGCCGGTCTCAGCGGGCCGCGTTGGCGTCGGCCACCGTCAGCGCGGTCATGTTGACGATGCGCCGCACCGTCGCCGAAGGGGTCAGGATGTGCACCGGCTTGGCCGCACCGAGCAGCACCGGGCCAATGGCGATGCCGCCGCCGGCCGCCGTCTTCAGCAGGTTGTAGGCAATGTTCGCGGCGTCGATGTTGGGCAGCACCAGCAGGTTGGCGTCGCCGGCCAAGGTGCTGCGCGGCATGATCTTGCGCCTGGCCTGGGCATCGAGGGCGACGTCGCCGTGCATTTCGCCGTCGACCTCGAGCCAGGGCGCCTGCTCGCGCAGCAGCGCCAGCGTGCGCCTCATCTTCAACGCGCTCGGCAGCTCGCTGGTGCCGAAGTTGCTGTGTGACAGCAGCGCGGCCTTCGGCGCGATGCCGAAGCGCAGCATCTCCTCGGCCGCCATTACCGTGATCTCGCACAGCTCTTCGGGGCTGGGGTCGGCATTCACATGGGTGTCGACCAGGAACACCTGGCGACCGGGCAGCATCAGTCCGTTCATGCAGGCGTAGACACGCACGTCCTGCTCGGTGCTGGGGCTGCCGCCGACGCGCTTGCCGATCACCTGGTCGATGTAGTACAGGTGGTTGGCGGTGGTGCCCCAGGTGCCGCACAGCAGGCCGTCGACCAGGCCCTTTTCCAGCATCATCGAGCCGATCAGCGTCAGCCGACGGCGCATCTCGATCTTCGCCACCTGCACCGTCACGCCCTTGCGTTCGGTCATGCGATGGTAGGTGGTGAAGAAGTCGCGATAGCGCTCGTCCTGCTCGACGTTGACGACGTCGTAGTCGACGCCCTGCTTCATGCGCAGGCCGAATTTCTCGATGCGCGCGGCGATGATCGCCGGGCGGCCGATCAGCGTCGGCCGCGCCAGCCCCTCGTCGACCACCACCTGGACCGCGCGCAGCACGCGCTCCTCCTCGCCCTCGGAATAGGCCACGCGGCGCGCCTTGGCGCGCTTGGCCAGCGCGAAGATCGGCCGCATCGTCTGCCCCGACGCGTAGACGAAGCTCTGCAGCTTCTCGGCGTAGGCCTGCCAGTCGGCGATCGGCCGCAGCGCCACGCCGGAGGCCTCCGCGGCGCGCGCCACCGCCGGCGCGATCTTCATCATCAGCCGCGGGTCGAAGGGCTTCGGGATCAGGTATTCGGGCCCGAAGGCCAGGTTCTCGCCGGCGTAGGCCGCGGCCACGACCTCGCTCTGCTCGGCCTGCGCCAGCTCGGCGATGGCGTGCACCGCGGCGATCTCCATCGCGTCCGTGATGGTCGTCGCCCCGCTGTCCAGCGCCCCGCGGAAGATGTACGGGAAGCACAGCACGTTGTTGACCTGGTTCGGGTAGTCGCTGCGGCCGGTGGCGACGATCGCGTCGTCGCGCGCGGCCCGCACCTGCTCGGGCAGGATCTCCGGCGTCGGGTTGGCCAGCGCGAAGATCACCGGCCGCCGGGCCATCGCCGCCACCATCTCCGGCTTGAGCACGCCGCCAGCCGACAGCCCGAGGAACACGTCCGCACCGGGCATCACCTCGGCCAGCGTGCGCAGCGCGGTCGCTTGCGCGAACTGCGCCTTGTCGTCGTCCATCAGTTCGGTGCGGCCCTGCCAGACCACACCGGCCAGGTCGGTGACCCAGACGTTCTCGCGCTTCAGGCCCAGCTTCAGCAGCAGCCCCAGGCAGGCCAGCGCCGCGGCACCGGCGCCGCTGGCCACCAGCTTGACGCTGCCGATGTCCTTGCCCACCACCTTCAGCGCGTTCAGCAGCGCGGCGCCGACGACGATCGCGGTGCCGTGCTGGTCGTCGTGGAACACCGGGATCTTCAGCCGCTCGCGCAGGCGTCGCTCGACGATGAAGCAGTCGGGCGCCTTGATGTCCTCGAGGTTGATGCCGCCGAAGGTCGGCTCCAGCGCGGCGATGACCTCGACCAGCTTGTCGACGTTCTTCTCGTTGACCTCGATGTCGAAGACGTCGATGTCGGCGAACTTCTTGAACAGCACCGCCTTGCCTTCCATCACCGGCTTGGAGGCGAGCGCGCCGATGTCGCCCAGGCCGAGCACCGCCGTGCCGTTGGTGATGACGGCCACCAGGTTGCCGCGCGCGGTGTAGCGGAAGGCGTTGGCCGCGTCGCTGACGATCTCCTCGCACGCCGCCGCCACGCCAGGGGAGTAGGCCAGCGACAGGTCGTGCTGGTTGAGCATCTGCTTGGTCGCGGTGATGGCCAGCTTGCCCGGCACCGGGTGCTCGTGGTACTCGAGCGCCGCCTGGCGCAGCTCGGCCGCCTTGTTCTCGTTGATGGGCACGTTTGTCTCCAGAAGGTTAGGCCGCGCGACGCGGGCGTCGAGATTCTAGGAGTGCGCAGTGTGCGCCGAAGCAGCGGCCGGCCCCTGCGCGAAACCGCGTTGCGGCGCTGGATGGCCCACCGGCTGGGCGACGCCGGCCGCTGGACGGCCGCCCAGGGCAGCCACAATGCGCGCATGGCCCTGGGTGAATTCGAGCTGATCGAGCGCTTCTTCACGCGGCCGGCGCGGCGCGCGGTGCTCGGCGTCGGCGACGACGGCGCGCTGCTGGCGTTCGAGCCCGGCATGCAGTGCTGCGTGTCCAGCGACATGCTGGTCGAAGGCCGGCACTTCCTCAGCACGGTGGCGCCGCAGCGCCTGGGGCACAAGGCGCTGGCGGTGAACCTCAGCGACCTGGCGGCCTGCGGCGCGCAGCCGCTGTACTTCACACTGGCGCTGGCGCTGCCGCGCGCCGACGAACACTTCCTCGCCGGCTTTGCCGAAGGGCTGTGGGCGCTGGCCGAACGCCACGACATCGAGCTGGTCGGCGGCGACACCACCGCCGGGCCGCTGAACATCTGCATCACCGTGTTCGGCCAGGTGCCGGCCGGCCAGGCACTGCTGCGCAGCGGCGCCCGCGCCGGCGACGAGCCGTGGGTCAGCGGCACGCTCGGCGACGCGCGCGCGGCGCTCGAATGCTTTCGCGGCACGCTGGTCGTCGACGGCGCGCAGTTCGAACAGCTGCGCCGCGCGATGGAACAGCCCGCGCCGCGTGTCGCGCTCGGACAGCGGCTGCGCGGCATCGCCCGCAGCGCCATCGACGTCAGCGACGGGCTGCTCGGCGACCTCGGCCACATCCTGCGCCGCTCGGGCGTCGGCGCACGGCTCGATGTCGATGCGCTGCCGCGCAGCGCCGCGCTGGCCGCACTGCCGCCGCAGTGGCAACACGAATGCCTGCTGCGCGGCGGCGACGACTACGAGCTGCTGTTCAGCGCCGACGCCG
>DAORHX010000134.1:0-8886 GCA_035438245.1 Rubrivivax sp. | reverse complement strand
GTTTTCTGCGTGATCGTCGCACTCCTGTCGGAAGCCGTCTCGCGCGCGGGCTGGGCACGCGCCGGCTGCAGCCGCAGCTGCTGTGGCTGGTGCTGATCGCCGCGCTGGCCGGGCTGGCCTCGGCGCTGATCGTGCCGCTGACCTGGGGCGACCGCACGCGCATCCCGTTTGCACCGGGCTTCGCGCTGCTGTGGCTGATCGGCGCGGCCAGCGCCGTCGGCGCCGCCTGGCAGGCCAGGTTCCACCGCCTGGCGGCGCTGACGATGCTGGGCGCGGTGGGCCTGGTGCTGTGCATCACCTTCGCCTGGTTCTCCGCCCCCGACCTGGCGCTGACGCAGCTGGCGGTGGAGGTGGTGACGATGGTGCTGTTCCTGCTGGGCCTGCGCTGGATGCCCAAGCGCACCGAGCCCGACGACCCGCGCATCGCGCCGCGCGCCTGGTGGCGCCGCCGCCGCGACCTGCTGATCGCGCTGCTGGTCGGCGCCGGCCTGGCGGCGCTGTCCTATGCGCTGCAGACGCGCAACGCGCCGCTGTCGATCTCGCCCTACTTCCTCGAACATGCGCTGCCGGTGGGCGGCGGCACCAACGTCGTCAACGTCATGCTGGTGGACTTCCGCGCCTTCGACACGCTGGGCGAGATCACCGTGCTGGGCATCGTCGGCATCAGCGTCTACGCGCTGCTGCGCCGGTTCCGCCCGCCGCGCGAGGCGCAGGAGGTGCCCGAGCAGCAGCGCCTGGCACCCGAGGTGACGGGCCGCGACTTGATCGACCGCGCCGCGCAGACCGACCGGCTGCAGGAGTACCTGGAGGTGCCGGCGGTGCTGGTGCGGCTGCTGCTGCCGGTGGCGGCGCTGTATGCCTTCCACCTGTTCATGCGCGGCCACAACGAGCCCGGCGGCGGCTTCGTCGCCGGCCTGGTGGTGGCCATCGCCTTCATCGCGCAGTACATGGTCAGCGGCGCGCGCTGGATCGAGGAGCGCATGCACCTGCAGCCGCCGCGCTGGATCGGCTTCGGGCTGATGGCGGCGCTGCTCACCGGCGCGGGCGCTCTGGCGCTGGGCTACCCCTTCCTGACCACGCACACCGCGCACGTGCACTGGCCGCTGGTCGGCGAGGTGCATCTGCCCACCGCGGCGATCTTCGACCTGGGCGTGTTCGCGGTCGTGGTCGGCGCCACGCTGCTGATGCTCACCGCCATCGCCCACCAGTCGCTGCGCGCCCGGCGCCGCGACACCCCCGAAGCCGCAGCGCAGGGCAACTGATGGAGCTGATCATTGCCATTGCGATCGGCGTCATGACCGGTGCCGGCGTCTGGCTGGTGCTGCGCCCGCGCACCTTCCAGGTGCTGATCGGGCTGTCGCTGCTGTCCTATGCGATCAACCTGTTCATCTTCAGCGTCGGCAGCCTGTCGATCAACGAAGAGCCGATCATCAGCCCCGGCCTCGCGCCGACGCTGACCGACTACACCGACCCGCTGCCGCAGTCGCTGGTGCTGACGGCCATCGTCATCGGCTTTGCCACCACGGCGCTGTTCCTGGTGGTGCTGCTGGCGCTGCGTGGCCTGTCCGGTGGCGACCACGTCGACGGGCGCGAGGAGCTGCCCTGATGATCGGCTGGTCCGAACACCTGATCGTCGCCCCCGTGCTGCTGCCGCTGGCCACCGCGGCGCTGATGCTGCTGATGGGCGAAGGCCGGCGCGGCAGCAAGGCGATGATCAACCTCGCCTCCACCGCGCTGGGACTGGCGATCGCCGTAGCGCTGCTGGTGCGCGTGCAGACCGGCGGGCCGGCGGCCTTCGGCGTGTACCTGCCGGGCAACTGGAGCGTGCCCTACGGCATCGTGCTGGTGGCCGACCGGCTGTCGGCGCTGATGGCGGTGCTCACTGGCAGCGTCGGTCTGGCGGCGCTGCTGTTCGCGCTGGCGCGCTGGCAGCACGCGGGGGTGTACTTCCACACGCTGTTCCAGCTGCAGTTGATGGGGCTGTACGGCGCCTTCCTCACCGCCGACCTGTTCAACCTGTTCGTCTTCTTCGAGGTGCTGCTGGCCGCCAGCTACGGGCTGCTGCTGCACGGCGGCGGACCCGAGCGCGTGCGCGCCGGGCTGCACTACATCGCCATCAACCTGGTGGCCTCGCTGCTGTTCCTGATCGGCGTGGCCGTGCTCTACGGCGTCACCGGCACGCTGAACATGGCGGACATCGCGCACAAGCTGAGGCTGGTGCCGGACAGCGACCGCGGCCTGCTGCATGCCGGTGCGGCCATCCTGGCCATTGCCTTCCTCGCCAAGGCGGCGCTGTGGCCGCTGAACTTCTGGCTGCCGCCGGCCTATGCCGCGGCCAGCGCGCCGGCGGCCGCGGTCTTCGCCATCCTCACCAAGGTCGGCGTGTACGCGGTGCTGCGGCTGTGGACGCTGTGTTTCCCGGCCGAGGCCGGCGCCTCGGCCGGCTTCGGCGACCGCGTGCTGATGTGGGGCGGCATCGCCACGCTGGCCTATGGCGCCATCGGCATGATGGCCTCGCAGCAGCTGGCCAGGCTGGCCGGCTACAGCGTCATCGCCTCGTCGGGCACGCTGATCGCCGCGGTGGGCTTCGACGCGCCGGTGCTGGGCGGCGCGGCGCTGTACTACCTGGCCAGCTCCACGCTGGCGGCCTGCGCGCTGTTCTTGCTGGTGGAACTGCTGGAGCGCTCGCGCCAGGTCGAGATCGCCCCGCCGCTGCTGGACGACGGCAACGACGCGCTGCCCATGTTCTTCGACGCCGAACCGCCGGCCGGCACCAACCTGGACGACGACGAGGAAGCGCTGATCGGCCGCGCCATCCCGTCGGCGCTGGTCTTCCTGGGCGTGGCCTTCACCGTCTGTGCGATGGTCATCGCCGGGCTGCCGCCGCTGGCCGGCTTCGTCGCCAAGCTGGGCATGCTGGCGGCGCTGCTGCAGCGCGCGGATGCGGCGTCGTGGACGCTGTTCGCGCTGCTGCTGGTGTCGGGCATGGCCGCGGCCACGGCGCTGCTGCGGGTGGGCATGCGCCACTTCTGGACCACGCAGGACCGCCCGGCGCCGCGACTGCGCGTGGCCGAGACGCTGCCCATCGCCGGGCTGCTGGCGGCCACCGTGGTGCTGGTGGTGCAGGCCGACGCCGTGCTCGCCTACACCCGCGCCACCGCCGACTTGCTGCACGAGCCGGCACGCTACATGGCAGCGGTGATGTCGGCGCGGCCGCTGGCCCAACCCACGCTGCCGGTGGCGCCATGAAGCTGCTGCAACGCCTGCTGCCGTCGCCGTGGCTGTCGCTGGGTCTGTTCGCCGGCTGGCTGCTGCTGACGCGCGGGTTCAGCCCCGGGCAGGCGCTGCTGGGGGTGGTGGTGGCGGTGGCGGCGCCGCTGCTGATGGCGCCGCTGCGCCCGCGCCCCGGGCCGCTGCGGCACTGGGGCTTGCTGCTGCGGCTGATCCTGCGCGTGGGCACGCATGTCGTGGCTTCGGGCATCCAGGTCGGTCTCGGCGTGCTGCGCGCGCGACGCCGTCCGCCGCGCGGCCGCTTCGTCGTCGTGCCGCTGCAGCTGCGCGACGAGCACGCGCTGGCGGCGCTGTCGATGATCACCGCGGTGATCCCCGGCACCGTGTGGTGCGAGCTGGCGCCGGACCGCAGCGCGCTGCTGCTGCACGTGTTCGACCTGGAGGACGACGACGCCTTCATCGCGCACTTCAAGCGCGACTACGAACACCCGCTGAAGGAGATCTTCGAATGAGTGCATGGCTGAGCGGGGCGATCGCCGCGGCGCTGGCGATGTACGTGGCGGCGATGGCGCTGGGCCTGCTGCGGCTGCTGCGCGGGCCGACCGCGCAGGACCGCGTGCTGGCGCTGGACTTCCTCTACGTCGTGGGCATGCTGATCATGCTGGTGCTGGCCATCCGGCACGACAGCGAGATGTACTTCGAAGGCGCGCTGCTGATGGTGCTGTTCGGCTTCGTCAGCTCGGTGGCGCTGGCCAAGTTCCTGCTGCGCGGCGAGGTGATCGAATGAGCGCCTCGCGGCCGTTGCGCAGGCGCTCGCGCCCCTTTGGGGGGCCGAAGCGCAGATCCTGGAGGGCCGAATGAACCTGCCGCTGCCGCCCTGGCCCGAGATCGTCGTGGCGCTGCTGCTGCTGACCAGCGGCGCGATCGTGCTGGTCGCCGCCAGCGGGCTGCTGCGGCTGCCGGACTTCTTCGCGCGCATGCATGCGCCGGCGCTGGCCTCGACGCTGGCGGCGTGGGTCGTCACCTTCGCCTCGATCCTGCACTTCAGCACGCGCGGCGGCGGCCTGGCGCTGCACGTGTGGCTGATCATCATCGTGCTGTCGATCACTGCGCCGGTGACGACCATCGTGCTGGCGCGCGCCGCGCTGTTCCGCCGGCGGCGCGCCGGCGACGAGCTGCCACCGCCGCTGCAGGGGCAGCGCTGACGAACTTCCGAACTTCCACCCTGCGCTGCAGCCGGCGCGATGACGCACTCGGCGCTGGCCGCGCGCGGCTCGTGGATTTGACGGCCCGGGACAGGCCGCCAGGCTGGACGGACAGATCGCTTCGGGTACGCTCTCAGGCCGCGCGCCGCGCGCCGCGCCGGCGCAGGCCGCGCACGAACAGCTTCTCGACTTCGGCCAGCGCGAACAAGGCCAGGCCCGCCAGCGCGACCGCGGCCCATTGCGCGGGATGCAGCGCGGTGGTATCGAACACCGCCTGCAACGCACTGGAATGGACGAACGCGAGCTGCAGCAGCAGGCACACGGCGATCGCGATCCAGACCATGCGGTTGCCGCTCAGGCCGCCGCGTGTCAGCACCGGGGCGGTGATGCGCCGGCTGTTGACCAGATAGAACATCTCGGCCACGACGACGGCGCTGACGGCCATCGTGCGCGCGGTGTCCAGCGGGGTGCCGATCGCCACCTGCCACAGGAACAGGCCGAGCGCGCCGCACAGGATCAGCACCGAGACCATGGCCACGCGCCAGATCAAGAAGCCATTGAGCAGCGCGGCCTGCGGCGGCCGCGGCGCGCGGCGCATGACGTCGTCCTCGGCCGGCTCGAAGGCCAGCGCCAGGCCGAGCGTGCTCGAGGTGACCATGTTGATCCACAGCACCTGCGCCGGCGTCATCGGCAGCGCCAGCTCGAAGGCGATGGCCGCGATCACCACCAGCGCCTCGCCGCCGTTGGTGGGCAGCATGAACAGCACGAACTTGCGGATGTTGTCGTACACCGCGCGACCTTCGCGCACCGCGGCGGCGATGGTGGCGAAGTTGTCGTCGGCCAGCACCACGTCGGCCGCCTCCTTCGCGACCTCGGTGCCCTTGCGCCCCATCGCCACGCCGACATCGGCGCGCTTGAGCGCCGGCGCGTCGTTGACGCCGTCGCCGGTCATCGCCACCACCTGCTCGCCGCGCTGCAAGGCTTCGACCAGCCGCAGCTTGTGCGCGGGGCTGGCACGCGCGAACACGTCGACCTCCCAGGCGACGCGCTGCAGCGCGGCGTCGTCCATCAGCTCGACCTCGGCGCCGGTCAGCGCCGGCTTGCCGGCGCCGATGGCCAGTTGTGCGCCGATGGCGCGCGCGGTCTCGGCATGGTCGCCGGTGATCATCTTCACGCGGATGCCCGCGGCATGGCAGTCGGCCACCGCACGCACCGCCTCGTCGCGCGGCGGATCGGCGATACCGACCAGCGCCAGCATCGTGTAGCCGCTGTCGACATCGCTGAAGGCCAGCGCCGCGCCCTCGGGTGCGGCACGCTTGCAGGCCAGCCCGAGCAGCCGCAGCCCGCGCGCCGCGATGTCGGTGGCCATGCGGCGCCAGGTGTCGACCTCGATCGGCCGCTCGCCATCGGGGCCGAGTTCGACCTGGCAGATGTCGAACAGTTTCTCCGGCGCGCCCTTGACGAAGATCCACGGCTGGCCTTCGTCGTCGCGGTGCGCGCTGGCCATGAAGCGGTGCTGCGACTCGAACGGGATCGAATCGAAGCGCGGCCACGCCGCGACGGTGTGCGCATGCGTCAGGCCGGCCTTGTGGCCCAGCACCAGCAGTGCGCCTTCGGTCGGGTCGCCCACCACCGACCAGTTCGCGTCCTGCTGCACCATGCGCGCGTCGTTGCACAGCACGCCGGCGCGCAGCGCCAGCGCCAGCGCGGCGTGCCGGTCGGCGTCGATGGTGCGCGGCCCGACGTGGAACTCGCCTTCGGGTGCGTAGCCGGCGCCGCTGACCGTGACGTCCAGCCCGGCGCAGACCACCCGCTGCACGGTCATCTCGTTGCGCGTGAGCGTGCCGGTCTTGTCCGAGCAGATCACCGTCACCGAGCCCAGGGCCTCGACCGCCGGCAGGCGGCGCACGATGGCGTCGCGTCGCGCCATGCGCTGCACGCCCAGCGCCAGCGTGATGGTCATGATCGCCGGCAGTCCTTCGGGGATGGCCGATGCCGCCAGCGCCACCACCATCAGGAACATGTCGGACGCCGGATGCCCGCGCAGCAGCACGCCGAAGACGAAGGTGGCGGCGCACAGCGCGAGGATGAAGACCGCCAGCCAGCGGCCGAAGCGGTCGATCTGGCGCAGCAGCGGCGTGCTGCTGACGGCCACGCCGGCCAGCATGCGGTCGATGCGGCCGATCTCGGTGTCGCGCGCGGTGGCCACGACCACGCCGCTGGCCTGGCCGTAGGTGACCAGCGTGCTGGCATAGGCCATGCTGCTGCGCTCGGCCAGCGGCGCCGCGTCGGCCACCGGCGCCGCATCCTTCGCCACCGGCAGCGATTCGCCGGTCAGCGCCGACTCGTCGACACGCAGCTCCTTGGCCTGGATCAGCCGCAGGTCGGCACCGACGCGGTCGCCCGAGGCGAGCAGCACGATGTCGCCGGGCACCAGGTCGGCGGCGTCGACCTCGACACGCTCGGCGGCGCGCAGCACGGTTGCGCGCGGCGCCAGCATGGCGCGGATGGCGTCGAGCGCGGCTTCGGCCTTGCCCTCCTGCACGAAGCCGATGATGGCGTTGACGATCACCGCGGACAGCAGCACGCCGGTGTCGATCCAATGGCCGAGCATGGCGGTGATCGCCGCGGCCGCCAGCATCACGTACAGCAGCACGTTGTGGAACTGCGCCAGCAGCCGCACCAGCGCGGAGCGCGGCGGTGCCGCCTGCAGCCGGTTCGGACCGTGCTGCGCCAGGCGCTTCTGCGCGTCGTCGGCGGCCAGGCCGGCGGCGCGCGAGTTCAGCGTGCGCAGCGCCGCGTCGGCGTCGAGCGCATGCCAGGCCGGCCCGATGGCGGCGGCCCCGGCGCCGCTGGATGCGGAAGTCTTCAAGCCGAGGCCGGGCCGCCGGCGACGTCGGCGCCATGCGGCGCCGGCATCGCTTGCGTGCCACCCTCGGCAGCGTGGTGGATCGACACCAGCACGTCGGCGCTGCACTCGGCGAGCACCATGCGCGTCGTGCTGCCGAGCAGCATCTCGTCGACCGCGTGGCGGCCCTGGCGGCCGATGACGATCAGGTCGATGTCGCGCTCCTGCTCCTCCTGCGCGACGAGCATCCACGCGTCGGCGCCCTCCTGCACCGACAGCTGCAGGCGCAGCGGTGACACCCCGGCGCGGGCTGCCAGCTGCTGCAGGCCGTGCCGCGCTTCGGCCCGGGCCTGGCTGCGATAGCGATCGATCGTTCCGGTGTCGACGCCGGCCAGGCGCATGCGCCCTTCGTAGGGCACATCGACACCGTGCATCAGCACGATCGTCGCCTGCGGTGCCATGCGGTCGGCGAGGCGCACTGCGGCCAGGCTCGACGGCGAGAAGTCCACCGGCACCAGCACCCGCCGGTACGGCTCGTGCACCGACTGGCGCACCATCAGCACCGGCCGCGTCGCGCGCTTGGCGATGCGCTCGGCGGTGGAGCCGACGATCACGCCGCGGGCGAAGCCGACCCCGCGCGTGCCGGTGACCAGCAGACCGGCGTCGATCTGCTCGGCCAGGTCGGTGATCGCCTTCACCGCATGCCCGGTGAGCAGCTGCGCTTCGACCTGCGCGCCGTGCCGCTGCTGCAGCTCGGCGGCCAGCGCCTGCAGCCGGCCGAGCAGGTCGTCCTGCACCGCCTGCACACCGGGGGCGTCGCCGATCCAGCGGCGCAGGTCGTCCAGCGCCGAGCTGGCCAGCGCGTGCACCAGCCGCAACGGCACGCCGTGGGCATGGGCCAGTTGGGCGGCACGATCGACGGCGTGACGCGATGCCGGCGCCAGGTCGGTGGCTGCAACGATGCGCTGGAGCGTGCTCATGGGCGGTGTCGTACCGAGTCGGAGGGCAATCAGGCCAGGCAATAGGCGATGACACGGCGGAACAGGTCCTGCCCCAGCGCCCAGGCCGAGGCAGCGGCCAGCGCGGCGCCAGCGATGCGCACGGCCCAGGCCTGCACCTGCAGCGCGCCACCATCGCTGCCGGCCAGCCGCGCGAAGGCCCACGGCGCCAGGGCCAGTCCGCTGGCGCTGGCTGCGGCAAAGGCGGCCATCGCCGCCGCGCCACCCCAGGCGGTGTTGGCGAGCGCGGCCACCACCAGCGCCGACTGCAGCAGCCCGCAGGGCCAGGCGACCCAGGCCGCGCCCGCGGCACCGGCGCGCAGCAGCCCCTTGGTGTTCCCGCGCAGCGGCCCGTGCAGTGCCTGCCAGCCGGCAGGACCGGCCTGCTGCGGCGCGACCCGCGCCGCCCTGCGGCCGATGTTCTCCAGCCAGGCCGGCTGCCGCCCCTGCCACAGCAGCCACAGCCCCAGGCCGAGCGCAGCGCAGTGCAGCAGCGTCCACAACGGCCGCAGCAGCGGCGACAGCTGGCCCAGTTGCGACAGCGCGCCCACGCTGGCCGCGGCCACGGCGCCGGCGGCGGCGTAGCCGGCTCCGCGTGCCAGGT
>DAORHX010000133.1:0-9021 GCA_035438245.1 Rubrivivax sp. | reverse complement strand
ACGCGGCTGCGCCTGATCGACCTGGACGCGCAGCGCGCGGCGCTGCGCGTGCGTCTGAACAGCTTGATCGCGGAGTGAACACCATGGCCACGACATTCACACGTTTCATCGGCGTCGCGGCGCTGCTGGGCCTGGGCGCCCTGGCCGGTTGGGGCTTCGGCCAATGGCAAGGCCGGCACGCGCCGGCCGCCGACAACGCGGCTGCGCCGCAAGCCGCGGCTGCAGCCGGCGAGCGCAAGGTGCTGTACTGGTACGACCCGATGGTGCCGACGCAGCGCTTCGACAAGCCCGGCAAGTCGCCGTTCATGGAGATGCAGCTGGTGCCGCGTTATGCCGACGAGGGCGAGGCCAGTGCCGGCGGGGCCGGCGCGTTGACGATCTCGACGCAGGCGCAGCAGGCGCTGGGCCTGCGCCTGGCGCGCGTCGAAAAACGACCGCTCGGCGCGGCAGTCGAAGCGGTGGGCACGGTGCAGCTGAACGAACGCGACATCGCTGTTCTGCAGGCGCGCACCGCCGGCTTCGTCGAGCGCGTTTTCGGCCGCGCGCCTGGCGACGTGGTCGCGGCCGGCGCGCCGCTGGCTGACCTGCTCAACCCCGAATGGCTCGGTGCGCAGCAGGAGTACCTGGCGATCCGGGCCACCGGTGATGCCGCGCTGGCGCAAGCGGCCAGGCAGCGGCTGGCGCTGCTGGGCATGCCGGCGGCGCTGGTCGAGCGCATCGAGGCGTCAGGGCAGCCGTTGGCGCTGCAGACCGTCAACGCGCCGATCGGCGGCGTCATCAGCGAGCTGGGGGTGCGCCAAGGCATGGCGGTGGCGCCGGGCATGACGCTAGCGCGCATCAACGGCCTACACACGGTGTGGCTGGAAGTGGCGCTGCCCGAGGCGCTGGCCGCGACGATCGGCCCGGGCCAGCCGGCTGAGGCGCGCTTTGCGGCGCTGCCGGGCGAAGTGATCCACGGCAAGGTGGCGGCGGTGCTGCCCGAGGCCAACCGTGATACGCGCACGTTGCGCCTGCGCATCGAACTGCCGAACCCCGGCCAGCGGCTGAAGGCCGGCATGTTCGCGCAGGTCAGTCTGCGCGGCGCGCAGCGCGAGGCGCTGGTGGTGCCGGCCGAAGCGGTGATCCGCACCGGCAAGCGTGCGCTGGTCTATGTCGCCGAGGCCGGCCGCTACCGGCCGGTGCCGGTGGAGGTCGGTGAGCAAGTCGACGAGTGGCTCGTCATCCGCAGCGGGCTGGCCGCCGGACAGCAGGTGGTGGCGTCGGGGCAATTCCTGCTCGACTCCGAAGCCAGCCTGCAGGGCGTGATGGCACGCGCCGCAAGCGGCGAGCCGTACCGCGCGACCGGTGTCGTCGTCGAAGTCGAAGGCCAGCGCGTCACGCTCGACCACGCGCCGGTGCCGGCGCTGAAGTGGCCGGCCATGACCATGCCCTTCACACTGGCGGAGCCGGCGCTGGCGCGGGGTCTGAAGAAGGGGCAGGCGGTGGACTTCGCCTTCGACAAGCAGGGCGACGACTACCGCATCACCGCGATCGAAGCGCAATCCGCGGCCTCGGGAGCGAAGCGATGATCGCCGCGCTGATCCGCTGGTCGGTGGCGAACCGGTTCCTGGTGCTGCTGGGCACGGCCTTCCTCACCGTCGCAGGCGTCTGGGGGCTGCGCACGACGCCGGTCGATGCGCTGCCCGACCTAAGTGACGTGCAGGTCATCATCCGCACCAGCTGGCCGGGGCAGGCGCCGCAGATCGTCGAGAACCAGGTCACCTACCCGCTGGCGACGACGATGATGTCGGTGCCCGGCGCAAAGACGGTGCGCGGCTTCTCGTTCTTCGGCGACAGCTTCGTCTACGTGCTGTTCGAGGACGGCACCGACCTGTACTGGGCGCGCTCGCGCGTGCTCGAATACCTGAACCAGGTGCAGGGCCGACTGCCCGCCGGCGCGAAGACCGCACTCGGCCCCGACGCCACGGGAGTCGGTTGGATCTTCCAGTACGCGCTCGTCGATCGGACCGGGCGCAACGACCTGTCGCAACTGCGCGCGCTGCAGGACTGGTTCCTGAAGTACGAATTGAAGAGCCTGCCCGACGTGGCCGAGGTGGCCAGCGTCGGCGGCATGGTGCGTCAATACCAGGTGGTGCTGGACCCGAACAAGCTGGTCGCCTACGGCATCACCCACGAGCAGGTGCGCAGCGCGCTGCTGGCCGGCAACCAGGAGAGCGGCGGTTCGGTGCTCGAGCTGGCCGAAGTCGAGTACATGGTGCGCGCCAGCGGCTACCTGAAGACGCTCGACGACTTCCGCCACATCCCGCTGGCCGCGCGCGGCGGCATCCCGGTGCGCATGGGTGACGTGGCGACGGTCCAGGTCGGCCCGGAGATGCGCCGCGGCATCGCCGAACTCGACGGCCAGGGCGAGGTTGCCGGCGGCGTCGTCGTGCTGCGCTCGGGCAAGAACGCGCAGGCCACGATCCAGGCGGTGAAGGCGCGGCTGGCCGAACTGCAGAAGAGCCTGCCGCAGGGGGTGGAGATCGTCACCACCTACGACCGCAGCGCGCTGATCGAGCGTGCAATCCACAACCTGTCCTACAAACTGGTCGAGGAGTTCGTCGTCGTCGCACTGGTCTGCGCGATCTTCCTGTGGCACCTGCGCTCGGCGGCGGTAGCGATCATCGCGCTGCCGCTGGGGGTGATGATCGCCTTCCTGGTGATGCGCTGGCAGGGCATCAACGCCAACATCATGTCGCTCGGCGGCATCGCCATCGCCATCGGCGCGATGATCGACGCCGCGGTGGTGATGATCGAGAACGCGCACAAGAAGATCGAGGCTTGGCAGCACGCGCACCCTGAGCGCCGGCTCGAAGGCGACGAGCGCTGGCGGGTAGTCACCGACGCCGCGGTCGAGGTCGGCCCCGCGCTGTTCTTCTCGCTGCTGATCATCACGTTGTCCTTCATCCCGGTGTTCACGCTGCAGGCGCAGGAGGGACGGCTGTTCGGCCCGCTCGCGTTCACCAAGACCTACGCGATGGCCGCGGCCGCAGGGCTGTCGGTCACGCTGATTCCGGTGCTGATGGGCTACTGGATCCGCGGCCGCATCCCCGACGAGCGGCGCAACCCGATCACGCGCGCGCTGATCGCCGTCTACAAGCCGGCGCTGGACTGGGTGCTGAAGTGGCCGAAAGCGACGCTGGTCATCGCGCTGCTGGCGCTGGCGACCACTGCGTGGCCGCTGGCGCGCCTGGGCGGCGAATTCCTGCCGCGGCTCGACGAGGGCGACCTGCTCTACATGCCATCGGCGCTGCCCGGGCTGTCGGCGCAGAAGGCGGCCGAGCTGCTGCAGCTGACCAACCGCATGATCAAGACGGTACCGGAGGTCGAGCGCGTGTTCGGCAAGGCCGGCCGCGCCGAGACCGCCACCGACCCGGCGCCGCTGGAGATGTTCGAGACCACGATCCAGCTCAAACCCCGAGAGCAATGGCGCGCCGGCATGACCCCGGACAAGCTGATCGAGGAACTCGACCGCGCGGTACAGGTGCCGGGGCTGTCGAACCTGTGGGTACCGCCGATCCGCAACCGCATCGACATGCTCGCCACCGGCATCAAGAGCCCGATCGGCGTCAAGGTGACCGGCGCCGACCTGGGCGCGATCGACCGTGTCGCGCTGCGTGTCGAACAGGTGGCCAGGGGCGTGCCGGGGGTGTCGTCGGCGCTGGCCGAACGGCTGACCGGCGGGCGCTATGTCGACGTGCAGATCGACCGCGCCGCCGCGGCGCGCTACGGCCTGAACATCGCCGACGTGCAGGCGGTGGTGGCCGGAGCGATCGGCGGCGAGAACGTCAGCGAGACGATCGAGGGCCGGGCACGCTTTCCCGTGAATCTGCGCTATCCGCGCGAGCTGCGCGACACGCCGCAGCGGCTGGCCAGCCTGCCGATCCTGACGCCGATGGGCCAGCAGATCACGCTCGGCGCGGTCGCCAGGGTCGGCATCAGCGACGGCCCGCCGATGCTGAAGAGCGAGAACGCGCGCCCGTCCGGCTGGGTCTACATCGACGTGCGCGGCCGCGACCTCGCGGCGGTGGCCGACGACCTGCGCGCCGCGGTGTCGCAGAAGGTGCAGCTCGAACCCGGCATGAGCATCGCGTACTCGGGTCAGTTCGAGTACCTCGAGCGCGCCAACGCGCGGCTGAAAGTAGTGGTGCCGGCGACGCTGCTGATCATCTTCGTGCTGCTGTTCCTGACCTTCGACCGCCTCGACGAGGCGGCACTGATCATGGCCACACTGCCGTTCGCGCTGATCGGCGGCGTCTGGCTGCTGTTCCTGATGGGCTACCAGATGTCAGTGGCCACCGGCGTCGGCTTCATCGCACTGGCCGGCGTCGCCGCCGAGTTCGGCGTCGTCATGCTGCTGTACCTGAAGCACGCGCTGCAGGATCGTCTGCAAGGTGGCGCGAGCGCGACGCGCGAAATCGTCGACGACGCCATCCGCGAAGGCGCGGTGCAACGCGTGCGACCCAAGGCGATGACGGTGGCGGTGATCCTCGCCGGCCTGGTGCCGATCGTCTGGGGCACCGGCACCGGGTCCGAGGTCATGAGCCGCATCGCCGCGCCGATGCTCGGCGGCATGGTCACGGCGCCGCTGCTGTCGCTGTTCGTGGTGCCGGCGGTGTATGCGCTGATGCGCCGGCCGCGACGGCAGCACTCATGAGCGCTTCGTCACGACCGGCCGGCCATGCACGGCACCGACGTATCGGATTGAGGCGGCAAGCTTCGGGCGTGGCGCGTGGCCGGGGTGACGATCCGACCTGGGCGCAACGCACGCGAGCGCAGCCCAGTGCGCGAGCAGCGGGCTGGTTCGTCAAGCGGCGAGCGAGGGCGATGGCGGTCGCGTACTCGTGACGGCCATCAGCGAGCCGCGATCCCCGGCCACGGGAAAGGGCCGCCTTCGTCATGAACGCCGGCGTAGCCCGCCTAGCTGTGTTGCGCGAGGGTTGGAAGCCCGTCAGGGGCGAGACGCATCGCGGGCTCGATGCGCAGCACGACGGCCCGGCGCCGCACGGTGGGGACGCGCCCCCCGGGCTCGCCGAGAGCGTGGAGCCGTATCGAGGCGCCCGCACGTCGCCGCCGGGCAGCGGGCAGACGGCGCCTCTCAGCTGCAGCAGCACCCCTTCTTTTCCGCTGCGGCGCCGAGCGCATCGGAACCATCCGGACCTTCCACCCGCACGGGCG
Source organism: Rubrivivax sp. (assembly GCA_035438245.1). Classification (GTDB taxonomy): domain Bacteria; phylum Pseudomonadota; class Gammaproteobacteria; order Burkholderiales; family Burkholderiaceae_C; genus Rubrivivax. Next base: position 3,804 of record DAORHX010000133.1, on the reverse strand, counting down.
CGTAGCCCGCCTGCCTGATGGCGCCGCTGAACGCGGCAGCATCGACACTGCGCGATTCGATGTCCACGCGGTGTGCTGCCAGGTCGAAGCGCAGCTTGACCGCCGCGTCCACGGACTTCAACGCCTTGGCAATGGTGCCGACGCAGTGGTCGCAGGTCATGTCGTTCACTTGAAACGAGATCATCGTGTGTCCTCTTTCGGTCACGTGCATGACATGAACTCTGGAGCTTTCCACCGTTGGAAGGTCAAGCGAGATGTCGGGAATTTCCGTACCCGTTGTGCGACATTGCCAATCGGCTTGACATTCCCACCGTTGGAACCTTGAGAATGGCGCAAGACTGATTTCGGGCACTGCGCTCGCCACCATTCGCCTGAAGAGCAACCCATGGAAGCCATGAACATCGGCCAGGCCGCCACCGCCTCGGGCGTTTCGGCAAAGATGATCCGGCACTACGAACTGGTCGGGTTGCTGCCAGCACCGAAGCGGACGGAATCGGGATACCGGCAGTACAGCGATGGCGAGGTGCACAGCTTGCGCTTCATCCGTCAGGCACGCGACCTGGGCTTCTCGATCCACGAGATCGGCGAGCTGCTGAGCCTGTGGCACAACCGCAAGCGGCCGAGCCGCCTGGTCAAGGCCATGGCCGAGACGCACATCCAGGCGCTGGAACAGAAGGCACAGGAGCTGCTGGCCATGAAGAGCACTCTTGAGCACCTGGTGCATTGCTGCCATGGCGATGAACGGCCTGAATGCCCTATCCTGGATGGGCTGGCCGGCGGCGAGCAGGTGGCCGCAGGCCGCAGCCGTACACTTGCCGCGCGGCTGAACAAGCCTTCAAGGTACAAGCCTTCAAGGCCGCTGCGCTAGACTAGCCCGATGGTTCGCATGATTCGCACGCTCTTGATCTGGTTGCTGGCGCTCGCGCTGCCCGCGCAGGGCGTGCTGGCTGCAACCACGGTCTTCTGCGGCCCGAGTCACCACGCGCCGGCTTCCGGGGTCGCGGTGGACCACCATGCCGACGCGGCGCAGCAGCTGCAGGATTCCGCCGCGCACTCCAACCAGGCCGCGACGGACGCGCGGCCGGAGAACATGGCCGCGGACGACACCGCAACGCCCGACAAGTTCGCACAGTCCGGCATGCAGAAGTGCAGCGTCTGTGCCTCGTGCTGCTCGGCGGCCGCGATCCACGACACGGCAGCGAAGCTGCCCGTTGTCGAAACGATGGCGGCGGACTTTGCTGCCTTGGCGCCCGCCGTCGAACCCTTCGCGCCCGACGGCCCTGACCGCCCCCCCCGACACATCCCCGCGTAGCCGGTAGGCCCCGTTCGCGTGCCCTGGCACGCGGCGCCTCGCCCGGCCTTGTCTCTCCCCGCGCTGCATCGGCAGCGCCGGGGCCTGTGGACTTTGACGCGAGGACACCATGTCCGAAACCCTTCTGCGCTGGCTCGTGCGGGCCACGCTTTGCACATCCGCCTTCGCCGCGCAGGCGCAAGACACCGTCTCGCCGACAGCCGCGCCGGTCGCGCGGCCCGATCCGCTCGACGCCAAGGCCAACGTTCCTGCGCTGAGCTACCGCTCGTCGTTCGCGCGCTTCCGCACGCTGAGCGACGACAAGCCCCTGTCCTGGCGTGAGGCCAACGATGCGGTGGCACGCATCGGCGGCTGGCGCGTCTATGCCCGTGAGGCGCAGCAGCCCGAGGCTGCGACCGCGCCCAAGCCCGGCGCGGCCGGTTCGGGCACCCCACAGCCGACGTCCATGCCTCCGCACCACGGCGGGCACAAGTCACCGTGAGGACCGCCATGATCGAACCCGGCACAACCCATCTCGTTCAGCGGCCTCGCTGGCGGCTGACAACCGCGCTGGCGGCGGCTGCCTTGCTCGGCGGTTGCGCCTCCTTCAGTCCGGACGGCGGCTTCGGCCCGGTGCAGCAGACCGCCAAGGATCGCCTCGGCAAGGACCTGCAATGGGCCCGCTCCGACGCCGATCGCGACGCGATCGACCGGCGCGTGCGCGAACTGCTCGCTAAGCCGCTGTCTGTCGACGACGCAGTACAGATCGCGCTGCTCAACAACCGCGGGCTGCAGGCCGAGTATCACGAACTCGGCATCGCCGAGGCCGACCTGGTGCAGGCCGGGCGCCTGCCCAATCCGGGCTTGGGGTTCGCGCGGACGACGCAAGGCGGCGAAGTCGAGCTCGAATGGCTGCTGGCCATCAACGTGGCCCGGCTGGTTGCAATCCCGCTCTTCATGGAGGTCGAGTCGAGGCGCTTCGCGCACACGCAGCTGCGTGTGTCGCTGCAGATGGTGTCGCTCGCGGCCGACACGCGCAAGGCCTATCTGCATGCGCTGGCGGCCGAAGAGACCGCGCGCTACATGCGCCAGGTGATGCAGGCCGCCGAGGCTGGCGCCGAGCTGGCGCGGCGCATGGAACAGGTGGGCAACTTCAACAAGCTGCAGCGCGCGCGCGAACAGGGCTTCTACGCCGATGCGGCGCTCAACCTCGCCCGCGCGGAACAGGCCCAGCGCGCGACGCGCGAACGGCTGACGCGGCTGCTCGGCCTGTGGGGAGCGCAGACCGCATTCAAGCTGCCGGAGCGGCTGCCCGATCTGCCGCAGTCTGTCACTGAGCTGCCCGATCTCGAACGGCTTGCGCTCGAGCAGCGGCTCGACGTGCGCGGTGCGAAGCTCGCGGCCGAGCAGACGGCCAAGAACCTGGGGCTGACCCGCAGCACGAGGTTCATCAACGTGCTCGAAGTCGGCGCGATCTACAACACCTTCAACGACGCGCCGTCGCAGCGCGGCTACGAAATCGGCTTCGAACTGCCGTTGTTCGACTGGGGCGATGCGCGCGTGGCCAAGGCCGAGGCCATCTACATGCAGGCGCTCGACCGCGCCGCGCAGACGGCCATCGACGCGCGCTCCGAGGTCCGCGAGGCTTACACCGGCTACCGCTCCGCCTACGACATCGCGCGCCACCAGCGCGACGAAATCGTACCTGTGCGCCGACGCATCTCCGAAGAGAACCTGCTTCGCTACAACGGCATGCTGATCGGCGTGTTCGAGCTGCTGGCCGATGCGCGGGCGCAGATCGCCAGCGTCAATGGCTACATCGACGCGCTGCGCGATTTCTGGATCGCGCAGGCCGACCTTGACATGTCGCTGATCGGCAAGCCCAGCCTCGCCACCCCTGCGGGGCCGGCGGCCGCCGCCGAAGCCGGCGGCCCCGGCCATTGAACGAACAAAGGACATCCTCATGCTTTCCCGACGCAAACTCATCGGCGGGGCCGGCGCCGTCACCGCGGCCGTCTCCGCGGCCGCGGTCAGCCGCGTGGCCTTGGCCGCGCTGCCCGAGCCGGTGCTGCAGACCAAAGCCGACACGATGCCGCCGCTGGTGCCCAACAGCGGCCGGCCCTACAACCCGGTGGTCACGCTCAACGGCTGGACCCTGCCCTGGCGCATGAACAACGGCGTCAAGGAGTTCCACCTGGTCGCCGAACCGGTGGTGCGTGAGATGAGCGAAGGCTTCAAGGCCCACCTGTGGGGCTACAACGGCCAGAGCCCGGGGCCGACGATCGAGGTGGTCGAAGGCGACCGCGTGCGCCTGTTCGTCACCAACAAGCTCGGCGAGCTGACCAGCATCCACTGGCACGGCCAGCGCCTGCCCAACGGCATGGACGGCGTCACCGGCCTGAACCAGCCGGGCATCCCGCCGGGCAAGACCTATGTCTACGAGTTCGTCGCGCGCAGGCCCGGCACCTTCATGTACCACCCGCATGCCGACGAGATGGTGCAGATGGCGATGG
>DAORHX010000132.1:0-9023 GCA_035438245.1 Rubrivivax sp. | reverse complement strand
GGCGTCGATGCTGCACGGGCTGACGATCCCCGGCGCGATGGAAGTGGCGCAGCGCCAGAAGGGCTTTACCAAGGGGCTGTTCGAGTGGCTGCGCAAGGCGCCGTGGGGCAACCCCACCTTCAGCGGCGTGTTCATCTCGATCGTCGGCTTCGGCTTCCTCGGCGGCATCACCGGCGTGATGATGGGCACCGAGCAGCTGAACATGATCATCCACAACACGATCTACGTGCCCGGCCACTTCCACGCCACGGTGGTCATCGGCACCACGCTGACCTTCATGGCGCTGACCTACTACCTGATCCCGGTGCTGTTCCGCCGCGAGATGATCGCGCCGACGCTGGCCAAGTGGCAGCCCTACCTGTTCGGGCTGTCGATGTACGCCTTCGTGCTGGTGATGATGGGCGCGGGCACGCTCGGGGTGTCGCGCCGCCACTGGGACATGGCCTTCGAAGGTGCGGCGCTGGCCTACGAATGGCCGGGAGCGGCCTACCTGATGATGGGCCTGGTCGGCATCACCGGCCTGGCGGCGATCGGCGGCGGCATCATCTTCATCTACATCACGGTCGGCTCGCTGCTGTGGGGCAAGAAGCTGGACACCGGGAAGACGAGCGCGAAGTTCACGCCGGTGTCGCGCGCGGCGCCGACCGTGGCCGCACAAAGCTACGGCTCGCTGGGCTTCGCGGCGCCCGGCACCTTCATGCTGGCGATGGTCTTCCTGGTGGCCTTCATCCTGTACTACTTCATCAACTGGAAGTACCTGTCCACGCTGTGGGGCCTGAGCTGATACCGAACCGCAGGAGGGGCACGCCATGAACAGCACCGTGATGCAGTCTTCCGCCAGCCAGGGTGCAGCCAGGCTGCGCACGGTGCTGAGTCTCTTCAAGCTGCGCATCGGCACGCTGATCATGATCACCGCGCTGGCCGGGATGGCCATGGCCACCGGCCCGGCGCTGAGCCTGCTGCAGGCGCTGGTGCTGGCCTTGTCGGTGCTGGTGGCGTCGGCCGCGGCAGGCGCCTTCAACCAGTTCGTCGAGGCCGACAGCGACCGCCTGATGGCGCGCACGCGCGGCCGCGCGTTCGCCACCGGCGCGCTGCAGCCGGGCGTGCACTGGCTGCTGGTGATCGGCGCCATGCTCGCCGTGGCGGTGGGCACGGCCGCGGTCGTGCTCAACGCCGTCTCGGCAGCCTTCATCTTTCTCGGCGCCTTCTTCTACGGTGTGGTCTACACCGTGTGGCTGAAGCGGCGCAGCTGGCTGAACATCGTCGTTGGCGGGTTGTCCGGCAGCTTCGCGGTGCTGGCCGGCGCCGCGGCGGTCGAGCCCTCGCTCGGCGCGATGCCCGTGCTGCTGGCCTTGGTGCTGTTCCTGTGGACGCCGCCGCACTTCTGGAGTCTGGCCATCGCCAACCAGGCCGACTACGCGGCCGCCGGCATCCCGATGCTGCCGGTGGTGGCCGGCACGCAGCGTGCGGCGCGCGTGGTGTATGCCAACACCGTGCTGCTGGCGGCGGTCTCGCTGCTGCCGGTGTTGTTCGGCGCCGGCTGGGTCTACCTGCTCGGCGCGGTCCTCGGTGGCGCGCACTTCGTGCGCAAGGCGCGCGCGCTGGCGCTGGCACCGTCGCGCAAGACGGCGATGGCTTCGTTCTTCGCCTCGATGGTGCAGCTGAGCATCTTGCTGGCTGCGGTGGCGATCGATGCGGCACTGCGCTGAGCCAGCGCTGGCAAGACGCCTGCGCGCCATCGGTCTGGGGTTGCTGCTCGGCACACTGAGCCTCGCGGCGCTCGCCGAAGCGCCGCCCGCACTCGACGAACGCGCCGCACTGGCGGCCGGCGAAGCGGCGATCGGCCGCACCGTTCCCGACGTCGTGCTGCTCGACCGCCAGGGTCGTGAAGTCAAGCTGTCGCGCTACCGCGGCAAGCCGCTGCTGGTCAGCTTCATCTACACCGGCTGCTTCCAGGTCTGCCCGGCCACCACGCGCGCGCTGCACGAGGCGGTCAAGGGCCTGGACAAGCTGCTCGCCCCCGACCAGTTCAACGTCGTCAGCATCGGCTTCAACCAGCCCTTCGATTCGCCCACCGCGATGCGCGCCTTCGCCGCGCAGCATCGCATCGACTATCCGAACTGGGAGTTCCTGAGCCCGCCGCCGGCCGTCGTCGAGGCGCTGGCGCGCGACTTCGGCTTCAGCTATGTAGCCACCCAGGGCGGCTTCGATCACGTGCTGGGCGTGACGCTGGTCGACGCGCAGGGGCGCATTCATGCGCAGGTGTACGGCGAACGCATGAACGCCCAGCGCATCGGCGAGCCGCTGCGCCAGCTGCTGACCGAAGGGCCGGGGGCGTCGCTGCAGTTGACCGACGTGATCGAGCGTGTGCGCATCCTGTGCACGGTGTACGACCCCGACACCGGCACCTACCGCTACAAGTGGGGGCTGATCTTCGAGCTGATCGGCGGCCTGGGCTTCTTCGTCACCGTCGCCTGGTACTTCATCGCCGAATGGCGCAACCGGCGCCGCCGCCGCCACGGCGCACTGGCGCCGCAGTGAGGCGGCGATGGACAGCCTGCGGCAATCGGGTCTGGCCGGCTGGCGGCAGATCGAACGCGTCTTCGATGCCGCGTTCGGCTCGCGCCTGAACCCGCTGCGCCATCTCGGCGCGCTCGGCTTCCTGTGCTTCTGGCTGCTGGCCGTCAGCGGCATCTACCTGTACGCGCTGCTCGACACCTCGGCCGCCGGCGCCTACCGCTCGATCCAGGGCCTGGCAACGCAGCCGTGGTACTTCGGCGGCTGGCTGCGCAGCCTGCACCGCTATGCCGCCGACGCCTTCGTGCTGCTGATGATGCTGCACCTGCTGCGCGAGTGGCTGCACGGCCACTACCAGAGCATGCGGCGCTTTTCCTGGCTGACCGGCGTGCCGCTGCTGCTGTTCGCCTTCGCCAGCGCGATCGGCGGCTTCTGGCTGCACTGGGACCAGCTCGGCCAGTTCTCGGCCATCGCCACCGCCGAATGGCTGGACGCGCTGCCGCTGCTGGGGGCACCGCTGGCGCGCAACTTCCTCGGCGTGGCTGCGGTCAGCGACCGGCTGTTCTCGCTGTTCGTGTTCGTGCACATCGGCGTGGCGCTGTTGATGGTCTTCGGCCTGTGGTTCCATATCCAGCGGCTGACACGCGCGGCCGTGTTCCCGCCGCGCGCGCTGGCGCTGGCGAGCAGCGCTTTGCTGCTGGCGCTGGCGCTGGCGGCACCGGTGGTCTCGCATCCGCCGGCCGATCTGTCCACCGTGCCGAACGTGCTGGCGCTGGACTGGATCCTGCTGTTCGTGCACCCGCTCACCTACGCCACCTCGGCCGGCGCGGTGTGGTGGGCGCTCGGCGCTGCGCTGCTGCTGCTGCTGGCGATGCCCTTCCTGCCGCAGCCGGCGCGCGCGCCGGTCGCGCGGGTCGACGCCGCCAACTGCAACGGCTGCCGCCGCTGCTTTGCCGACTGCCCGTACGCCGCGATCACCATGGTGCCGCACCCGAACGGCAGGCCCGGGCGCGAGCTGGCCCAGGTCGACGCCGACCTGTGCGCCAGCTGTGGCATCTGCGCCGGGGCGTGCCCGTCGTCGACGCCGTTTCGCAGTGTCGTCGAGCTGGTTACCGGCATCGACATGCCGCAGCTGACGGTGGCCACGCTGCGCCGCCGGCTGCAGCAGGCCTTGGGCGCGCTGCACAGCGAGCGGCCGATCGTGGTCTTCGGCTGCGACCACGGCGCGCGCGTCGATGCGTTGGCCGGCCCGGACGTCGCGCCATTCAGCCTGATCTGCACCGGCATGCTGCCGCCGTCCTTCGTCGACTACGCGCTGCGCGACGGCGCCGCCGGCGTGCTGGTCAGCGGCTGCGCCGAAGGGGCGTGCGAATTCCGCCTCGGCCAGCGCTGGGCGTCGCAGCGGCTGCAGCGCGAGCGCGAGCCGCGGCTGCGCGCGCTCGACGAACCCGAGCGGCTGGCCGTGGCATGGGTCGACACGGCCGATGCGTCATCACTGCGCAGCGCGCTCGAGCGCTTGCGCCAACGTCTTGGTTCGCTGCCGCTGCCGACGGGGGACTTGAGGACTCACCATGGTTGAGCACGCTGCCGCCACGCACCGCCCACTGGGTGTCGCCGCCTGGACCGGTCAGGCCCTGTTGTTCGCGGCGTTCGCGCTGGTCATCGGCGTGTTCTCGCGCTGGCCGGTCTACCACCACCTGGGCCCCGACCAGGCGGTGATCAAGGTCAGCTTCGCGCACACCGGCAAGCCGGTATCCGATTGCCGGCCGCTCAGTGCCGAGGAGCTGGCCAAGCTGCCGCCGAACATGCGCGCGCCGGTGCGCTGCCCGCGCGAGCGCTCGCCGGTGACGATGGAAGTCGACATCGACGGCCAACCGGTGCTGCGCCGCACGGCCGCGCCGTCGGGCCTGTCGCGCGACGGCGCGTCGTCGATGTACCAGCGCGTGCAGGTGAGCGCCGGCGAGCAGCGCATCGCCGTGCGCATGAAGGACGACGTGCGCCACCCCGGCTTCACGCACCAGCGCGAAGCGACGGTCAAATTGAAGCCGGCGCAGATCCTGGTCATCGACTTCGATGCCGAACAAGGCGGCATCACCTTGAGATGAGACGCTTGGCATGAATACGCTGGTCAACCCTTCCCCACTGGCGCCGCCGCACCTCGCGGGCGCAGCGCCCGCACACGACTATTCGCTGCCGCTGCCCACCGCCGCGCAGCGCGCATTGGCGCGCGCGTGGCTGTGGCTGGGCCTGCTGGCGCTGGTCGGGTCGGGGCTGTTCTCGATCCTGCTGGTGGCCGCGCGCACGCCCGGCGTCAACCAGTGGCTGCCGGCGGTGGACTTCTTCCGCGTCGCGCTGGTGGTGCATGTCGACCTGTCGGTGCTGGTCTGGTTCGCCGCGATGGCAGCGATGCTGTGGAGCCTGATCGCCACGCCGCGCGCCGAATCGTGGAGCTGGCTCGCGCTCGGCCTGTGCGGCGCCGGCACGCTGCTGATGTCGCTGGGCGCCTTCGTCTCGCCGGGCGCGCCGATCATGGCGAACTACATCCCGGTGCTCGAAGGCCCGCTGTTCATGGCCGGGCTGGTGGCCTTCGCCGCCGGCTTCGCCTTGCAGGTGCTGCGCGCGCTGTGGGCCGCACCGAAGCTGTACAGCGGCTTCGACGGCGCCAACGCGCTGCGCTTCGGCCTGAACGCGGCCGCCGTGTCGGCCGCGGTCGCCTTGCTGGCCTTCGCCTGGTCGCTGGCGGTGGTGCCGCGCGAGCTGGACGGCAAGGGCTACTACGAGATCCTGTTCTGGGGCGGCGGCCACGCGCTGCAGTTCGCGTGGACGCTGCTGATGCTGGTCGGCTGGCTGTGGCTGGCGCAGGCCTGCGGCGCACGCGTGCCGCTGAGCCCGCGCATCACCTTGCTGATGTTCGCGCTGGCGCTGGCCAGCGTGTTCGTCACGCCGTATGCGTACCTGGCGCACGACGTCGCGACGGTCGAACACCGCCACCTGCACACGCTGGCGATGCGCTTCGGCGGCGGCGCGGCCATCGTGCCGGTGGCGCTGGCGGTGCTGGTCGCGCTGTGGCCGCTGCGCCGGCTCGACGCCACGCGCCGGCCGCTGCGCGCCGCACTGGTCTCGTCGATGCTGCTGTTCGCCGCCGGCGGGCTGATCGGCCTGGCCATCGGCGGCAACAACGTGAAGATCCCCGCGCACTACCACGGCTGCATCGTCGGCGTCACGCTGGCGCTGATGGGCGTGGTCTACCACCTGCTGCCGCGGCTGGGCTACCGCGCAGCGCACGGCCGGCTCGCGGTCTGGCAGCCCTACGTGTATGGCTTCGGCCAGCTGCTGCACATCGTCGGCCTGGTGTGGTCGGGCGGCTACGGCGTACAGCGCAAGGTGGCCGGCAGCGAGCAGGTGCTGCGCAGCACCGCCGAAGTCGCCGGCATGGGCCTGATGGGTCTGGGCGGACTGCTGGCCATCGTCGGCGGGCTGCTGTTCGTGGTCGTCGTGCTGCGCTGCGTGCGCGCGCCGTCGCGATGATCGCGCTGCTGCAACGCGGCTTGCGCGGCCTGTTCATGCAGGCCGAAGGCGTGTTCAACCGCGCCTTCGGCGACCGGCTGAACCCGCTGTACCACCTGGGCGCGACCAGCTTCTACCTGTTCTGGATCGTCGCCGCCACCGGGCTGGTGCTGTACGCCTTCTTCGACACCAGCGTCGCCGGCGCCTACCGCTCGGTGGAGACGGTGACGCACGCGGCCTGGGGCATTGCCGGCGTGCTGCGCAGCGTGCACCGCTACGCGTCGGATGCGATGGTGCTGTCGATGGTGATCCACATGCTGCGCCACTTCGCGTTCGACCGGCTGCGCGGCTTCCGCTCGTTCTCGTGGATCACCGGCGTGCTGCTGATCTGGCTGGTCTACATCGCCGGCGTCAACGGCTACATGCTGCCGTGGGACCAGCTGGCGCAGTTCGTCATCACCACCAGCTTCGAGTGGCTGGACTGGCTGCCGACCTTCGGCGGCGCGCTGATGCGCAACTTCATCTACCCGACCAGCGTCAGCGACCGCTTCTTCTCGCTGCTGGTGTTCATCCACATCGGCGTGCCGCTGTTCACGCTGCTGCTGATGTGGATCCACGTGCAGCGCGTGGCCAAGGCGAGCACGCAGCCGCCGCGGCCGATCGCGCTGAGCATCGCGGCGATGCTGCTCGTGCTGTCGGTGGTGCTGCCGGTGACCAGCCAGGGCGGGCCGGCGCAGCTGGACGTGTCGCCCACCGCGCTGCAGCTCGACTGGTTCTTGCTGCCGGTGCTGCCGCTGATCGACCGCTGGCCGCTGGGCTGGGTCTGGGTGTTGCTGGCCGGCGCGAGCGTGCTGCTGTTCGTGCTGCCGTGGCTGCGCTGGCAACGCGGCGCCAAGGCGGCGGCGCGGCTGCTGACCGTGCACCCCGGTGCGGTGCCGGTGACGATGCGCCCCGGCGAGACGCTGCTCGAGGCCGGGCTGCGCGCCGACCTGCCGCTGCAGTACGACTGCCGCTCGGGCGGCTGCGGGCTGTGCGTGTGCACGGTGCTCAACGGCCGCGTCGACCACGGCGCCTACCAGGAAGCGGCGCTGACCGAAGCGATGCGCCGGCAAGGCCAGGCGCTGATGTGCTGCGCGGTGCCGCTGGAGGACGTGGAGATCGAGGTCGACGAACTCGCCCCGGTGGGCGGCGGCCGCGCGGTACGCCGCTTCGACACGCGCGTCGAGCGCATCGAGGCGCTGTCCGCCGACGTCAAGCGGCTGACCCTGAGCCTGCCTGCCGGCGAGAAGCTGCCCTTCGAAGCCGGTCAGTACCTGAACGTGGTGCTGTCCGACGGCCAGCGCCGCGCGTTCTCGTTCGCCAACGCGCCGCACGACGACGCCTTCATCGAGCTGCACGTGCGGCTGATTCCCGGCGGCCGTTTCACCACGCACGTGTTCGACCGCATGAAGGTCGGCGACGTGCTGCCGCTGGAAGGGCCGCTCGGCCGCTTCACCTTGCGCGACAGCGAGCGGCCGATCCTGTTCGTCGCCGGCGCCACCGGCTTCGCGCCGATCAAGAGCATCGTCGAGGACGCCTTCCACCGCGGCATTCGCCGCCCGATGGTGCTGTACTGGGGCGTGCGCCATCGCGACGACCTGTACATGCTCGACCTGGCCGAGTCCTGGGCGCGAGCGCACGACAACTTCCGCGTCGTGCCGGTGCTGTCGGACAGCCAGCCGGGCGACGGCTGGAGCGGCCGGCGCGGCATGGTGCACGAGGCCATGCTCGAGGACCACCCGGACCTGAGCGGCTACGAGGTCTACGCCTGCGGCTCGGTGAAGATGGTCGAGGCCGCGGTGCCGGCCTTCCTGGCGCAGGGCCTGGGCGAGGGTTTCTGCTTCTCCGACGCCTTCACGCCGACCCAGGCGGCGGCGAATCAGCCGGCGCGGTAGGTCGCCAGCCGTTGCGGGTCGAGGATGACCACGTCCCGCTTCTCGATACGCACCAGACCGTTGACCTCGAATTCATGCAGCACGCGCGAGAAGTATTCGGGCGTCAGCGACAGCCGCGAGGCGATCGTCGCCTTGCTCGCCTGCAGCGTCACGGTGAACGGCTGGCCGGCGCTGCCGTCGTCGGTCATGTCGCGCAGCAGGTAGCCGATGACCCGCTCCGCGGCGCTGTGCAGCGCGTAGGCCTGCACGTCCTGCACCAGCCCATGCAGCCGGCGCGAGATGCCCGCCAGCATGCGCATCGCGAAGCGCGGGTCGCGCGAGATCTCGTCGACCACCGCCTGCTTGCCGATCGTCAGCACCAGCGAGTCGCTGAGGGCCTGCGCATTGACGATGTAGGGCCGGTTCGTGAACATCAGCGCCTCGGCAAAACTCTGGCCGGGGCCGACGATCTCGATCACCTTCTCCTGGCCGGCCTGCGACAGCACGAACAGCTTGACCTGGCCGGTGACGGTCACGTGGAAGGCCTCGCAGGGCTCGCCGACGCGGAACACCATCGCGCCGCGGGCCAGTCGCGCATAGCTGCAGCCGCCGGCCAGCCGCGACAGTTCGTCGCCGCTCATCTCCTGGAACAGCGGCTGCAGCGACAGGTAGCGCGCAACGTCGAAGCCGCTGGCGTGGGTGCGATGGTCCAAGGCGTCGATCCTCGTGTCGTTGGCGCATTTTCCCCCACTCGCGCGCCGCACCCGCGGCGACGCCCGACAATGGCCGCCGAGCGGCATCGGACACCCCCATGAACACCTTCGACGAAGACCGCCTTCTCGACCTGCTGCGCGGCGTGATGGACCCCGAAGTCGGCATGAACATCGTCGACCTCGGGCTGGTGTACGGCATCGTCGTGTCGGAGCAACACGTGCAGGTGTTGCTGACGATGACCAGCGCCGCCTGCCCGATGACCGAGCTGATCGTCGACGACGTGCACGAGCGGCTGGCCGCGGCGCTGCCGGCGCAGGCGACGGTCGAGGTCGAACTGGTGTGGGACCCGCCGTGGACGCCCGAGCGCATGAG
>DAORHX010000131.1:0-9062 GCA_035438245.1 Rubrivivax sp. | reverse complement strand
CGCCTTTGCGCGCGGCAGCCGCACGGTGCCGCTGGTGCAACTGGCCTGGGGCCGCAGCGGCGACAAGGGCGATGCGGCCAACATCGGCCTGATCGCGCGGCGGCCCGAGGTCCTGCCCTACATCCGCGCGGCGCTCACCGAGGACGCGGTGGCGCGCTGGTTCGCGCACCTGGTGCACGGCGCGGTGCGCCGCTACGACCTGCCCGGCACGCAGTCGCTGAACTTCACGCTGCAGGAGGCGCTCGGCGGCGGCGGCATCGCGTCGGTGCGCATGGACCCGCAGGGCAAGGCCTATGCACAGATGCTGCTCGACCATCCGGTGCCGATTCCCGCCGATCTCGCGCTTTGAGAAGGTGTGAACGAACCCGACATGCCCGCTCATCCCGCCCAGACAGCGCCACTCGGCGTTGCAAATGCTCGCCGTAGCTCAGGCTACGGCTGTGCTTTGCGCCTTGACTGGCGCTGCCTGGACGGTCTGCTCGGCCACGCCGGGTTCATTCACACCTTCTGACCCGAGACCGGATTCCCGCGACCCCCCCCACGAAAGGACACGACCATGAACACCCCCGCCGCGCCGACCGGCCGCACCACCGCCTCGTCGATGATCCAGAGCCGCGTGCGCGACATCCAGGAAGCGGCGCGCGGCGTCACCAAGCAGTACCCGCGCAGCTACATCCAGCAGTGCATCAAGGAAGACCGCTTCCCCGACGAGCTGTGGCAGGCGCTGGGCAAGTTCGGCCTGCTGGGGCTGTCGATCCCCGAGGAATACGGCGGCTCGGGCGGCGGCGTGCTCGAGATCACCGCGCTCAACGAGGCGCTCGCGCTGGCCGGCGTGCCCACGCTGTTCCTCGTCGTCACGGGGCTCGGCCGGGTGCCGATCGTGCGCAACGGCACCAAGGAGCAGATCGCCCGCTACGTGACGCCCACCTGCACCGGCGAGAAGAAGCTGTGCTTCGCGATCACCGAGCCCAACGCCGGCACCAACAGCTTCGCGATGACGACGCTGGCCACGCGCAACGCCGACGGTGGCTGGACGCTGAACGGCCAGAAGGTCTTCATCTCCGGGGCGCGCGATGCCGACACGATGCTCGTCGTCGCGCGCACCACCAAGGCCGGCGAGGTGAAGCACCGCACCGAGGGCATGTCGCTCTTCGTGCTCGACGTCAAGGCGCCGGGCGTCAAGCTGCAGCAGCTCAACATCCAGGTCGAGACCGCCGAGCGCCAGTACATGGTGTTCTTCGACAACGTGCAGCTGCCCGCCGACGCGGTGATCGGCGAGCCCGGCAAGGGCGCCAAGCTGATGTTCGAGGGCCTGAACTCGGAGCGCCTGCTCGCCGCGGGCGCGGCGCTGGGCCTGGGTGACTACGCGCTGTCCAAGGCGGTGGCCTACGCGAACGACCGCAAGCCCTTCGGCCGCCCGATCGGCAGCTACCAGGCGCTGCAGCATCGCCTGGCGCTGGCCAAGGCCGAGATCGAGGCGGCACGGCTGATGACCTACGACGCCGCCGACCGCTTCGACAACGGCGAGGACGCCGGCGCGCACGCCAACATGGCCAAGCTGCTGGCCTCGCGCGCGGCGGTCGCCGCGATCGATGCCACGCTGCAGACCCACGGCGGCTACGGCTTCGACCGCGACTACGACGTGGTGACGCTGTGGCCAATGATCCGCCTGCTCGAGATCGCGCCGATCAACAACGAGATGCTGATGAACTACATCGGCGAGCACGTGCTCGGGCTGCCGAAGTCTTACTGAGACCGACCCGGCCGCCGCGCATGAACGATCACCGTTTCACCGGCGGCGGCCGCCTGCTCGCCGCGCGCACCTGGGGTCGCATCGATGCCGGTGCGCCGGTGGTGGTGATGCTGCACGGCGGGCTCGACTGCACCAGCACCTGGAAGGACCTGCCCGAGCAGATCGCCGAGCGCACCGGCCTGGCCGTGCTCTCCTACGACCGCTGGGGCTACGGCGGCTCGGAACCGCACGGCCCGAAGCGGGACCGCTCGTACCGGCAGACGGAGTCGGGGCCCGTGTTCGGCGACCTGCTGCAGCACTTCGGCATCCGCCAGGCGCTGCTGTTCGGTCACAGCGACGGCGGCGCGATGGCGGTGCTGGCCGCCGCCGCCCACCCGCAGGCGGTGATCGGCGTCTGCGCCTGCTCGCCGACGATCGCGCTCGACCTGCACATGGTGCGCGCGATGGACGGCGCCCGCGAGGCCTTCGAGCGCGGCGGCCTGCGCGAGAAGCTCGCCCGCCACCACGGCGAGAAGACGGAGTCGATGTTCCGCGGCTGGCACGGTGCCTGGGCCGACGAGGCCGCGGTGCACTGGACGATGGCGCCGCAGGTGGCGCAGGTGCGCTGCCCGGTGGCCGCACTGTTCGGGCAGGCCGACGATTACGGCTGGCGTCCGAGTGCCCGCGTGCTGGTCGAGCACGGGAACATGCCGCTCGAGCTGACGGCGCTGCCGGGCGTCGGGCACGACCCGCAGCATCGCGCGCGGCCGGCGGTGCTGGATGCGCTGGCTCGCGTGCAGCGCGTGGCGCTGGGCTGAACGCCGGCCTCTCACGCTCGCGCGCGCTGGCCCATGTGTCGCGCGTGATCAATCGCCCCGCGGCACGTCCCCCTCGAGCGTGATGCGGTGCATCACGCGGCGGTAGCCGTGGTAGTCGTTGATCGGGAAATGCTGCGTGCTGCGGTTGTCCCACAGCGCCAGCGAACCGGGCTCCCATCGGAAGCGACAGGTGAATTCTTCCTTGCGCTGGTGCTCGAAGAGGAACTGCAGCAGCGGCGCGCTCTCGGCCTCGGTCATGCCCGCGAAACGCACCGTGTGGCCGGCGTTCATATACAGCGCCGGGCGCCCGGTTTCCGGATGGATGCGCACGGCCGGGTGCTCGGCCTCGAAGTGCTCCCGCGGCGCCTGGCCGCCCTCGGCGATGCGGTCCTCGCGCGTGCGCGAGGTGTCGGCCTTGGCCGAACTGTTCACGCACCGCAGGCCGGCCAGCAACTTGCGCAGGCCGTCCGACAACGCCTCGTAGGCTGCGGTCTGGCTGGCGAACAGCGTGTCACCCCCTTGCGGCGGCACCTCGCGGGCCAGCAGCATCGTGGCCATTGGCGGACGCTCCAGGTAGGCCGTATCGGTGTGCCAGACTCCGCCGAAGTTGATGCGCTCGTGCTCGAGTTTCTTGACCTCGATGATGTGCGGATAGCCCTCGATGCCACGCACGAACGGATACTCCACGGGCGTGCCGATGGTCCGCGCGAAGGCGAGGAACTGGTCGCTGTCCAAGCGCTGCCCGCGCAGGAAGACGACCCCGTGTTCGAGCCAGAGGGCGCGCAGCTGCGCAGCCTGCCCGGCATCGAGCGGTTCGCGCAGGTCCAGCCCGCCGACCTCGGCGCCGATGGCGCCGGCCAGGCGGGTGACCCGAAGCGTGCGTGACGGCATGGTTTGTCCTTTCACGGTCGATGTTCGCACGCCGCGTCGCGCGGCGGCTCAAGCCCAGCTATGTCGGCGCCGCCGCAGCGCACGCACGATCGCCCGCTCGAGCCGGCGGGGTTCGATCGGCTTGGCGACAAAGTCGTCCATGCCCGCGGCCAGTGCCTCGGCGCGTTCCGACGTGAACGCCGCTGCCGACAGCCCGATCACGGTGAGATCCGCCGCCGTCCAGCGCGCACGCAGCCGACGCGTCGCCTCCAGACCGCCAAGCACCGGCATCTGCAGGTCCATCAGCACCACGTCGAGCGGCTCTCCGCGGGCCGCGGCCGTCTCCGCCGCTTCGATGGCCGCCAGCCCGTCACCGGCCTGCCGGACCCGCGCGCCGCTGCGCTCGAGCAGCGCGGTACAGATCAGCAGGTTGACGGGGTTGTCCTCGACCACCAGCACCAGAACGCCAGCCAAAGCGTGCTCGTCCAGTGCCCCGAAATCGGACGCCGCCGGCACGGCCGTCGAGGGCGCGAGCGGCAACTCGAGCCAGAACTCGCTGCCCGTTCCCGGGCGGCCGACGGCGCCCACGCGTCCGCCCATGAGCTCCGCGAGTTCCCGACAGATGGACAGGCCGAGCCCCGTGCCGCCGTAGCGTCGCGTCGTCGAATCGTCGGCTTGGCTGAACGGCCGAAACAGCCGCTCCCGTGTCGCGTCGTCGAAGCCCGGGCCGGTGTCGTGCACCTCGAAGCGGACGCGGCCCGGTTCCTTGAAGGTCAGCGCGACCCGCACCTCGCCCACCGCCGTGAACTTCAGCGCGTTGTTGACGAAGTTGGCCATGATCTGCCGCACCCGATGCGCGTCGCCTTCGACGATCCGGGGCACGGCGGGCGCGATATCCAGCGAGAGCTGGAGGTCGCGCGATGTTGCCAACACCCGAAACGAGTCGCACACCGAGTGCACCAGTTCATGAAGTTCGAACGGCGCCACTTCGAGCTTGACATGCCCGGACTCGATCTTCGAGAGGTCGAGGATGTCGGAAACCACGGCCGCGAGGCCGCTGGCGCTGTCGGCGATCAAGCCGGCGTGGCTGGCCAGGGCGGGCGGCAAGGATCCGTCCTGCTGGAGCAGCCGCGCCAGGCCGAGGATGGCGTTCAGCGGGGTCCGCAGTTCGTGACTCATGTTGGCAAGGAACTGGCTCTTGGCCTGGCTGGCGGCCTCGGCGCGACGGCGCGCATCGACCGCTTCCCGGCCCAGCCGGATCCGCTCGCCCACGTCCTCGCAGATCCACAGCGTGCCGCCATCGACACCCTGGCCGGGGGCCATCGCCAGGGCGACCAGGCGCAGCACTCGCGCAGTGCCATTGCGGGTGACCATCTCGATGGGCTCGACTTCGACGAGTTCGCCCCGCAGCAGACCGGGCCCCAGCCGGCGGCCGATTTCCTCGTAGACCTCGTCGCTCGGCCATACCGCACGCCCGGGCTGGCCAACCAGTTCGCCGCACGACCAGCCGAACAGGCGCTCGAACGCCGGATTGACCTGGACGAAGCGGCCCGACCGGGTCGTCGCCAGCCCGACCGGCACGTGCTGGAACAAGGCGTCGCGCTCGGCCCGGTCGGTATCGGCCTGGCCGACGATCTGCAGGTGTGAGCCCGCAGGTCCGACACGCGCCGCTCGCACGCTCAGCGACACGGCGCGCCCGTCGCGGTGGCGCAGCGCGAGCAAGGTCTCGTGCATGGCGTTGGCGTCCGGCAGGGTGTCGAGAAGGTCTGCCGGCCCGGCTGGCGCGGCCCACCAGCCACCCGCAGCGGGCGTGCGGCCGACGACGGCGTCGGCAGGGTGGCCCAGGCGCTCGCTGAACCCGGCGTTCACATGCTCGACCTGCCCCGTGCGCCCATGGATCAGCACCACCGGCTCCTGCACCAGCGCCGCCGCGGCGGCCAACGCTTGTCGCCAGAGAGGAATTCGGTCGAGCATCCGCATCCTCCTTCGCCGTTCGAGGCCTGTCGACGCGCGACAGAGGGCGGCCCCATGGCGCGATTCGTCAGGCCAGCTTGAACCTGGGCAGCGTGACCTCGTCCGTGACCGCGTCGAAGTGGACCGCGACACGCTGGCCGATGCGCACCGACTCGACGTCGTCGGTGACCAGGTTGGTCATCATCCGCGCGCCCTCGTCCAAGTCCACAACCGCAACGACATACGGCGCATCGGCCTTGAACGCCGGCCCGGCCGGGCGGCGTGCCACGGTGTAGCTGTAGATGCTGCCGGTACCGCGCGAATCCGACCACTCGAGCGCATCGCTGTGGCAATGCGGGCACAAGGCGCGCGGGTAGAAGTGGTGGCGGCCGCAGTCCCGGCAATGCTTGAGGATCAGCCGGCGCTCCTTCAAGGCGGACCAGTACGGCGCGCTCTCGGGGTCGACGATGGGCAGGGGCTTGTCGTACATGGTGGTCCGCGCCGTCTCAGCGCGTCGAGAGGATGCAGGTGGCGCCGCTGGACAGCGTGCCGCCGGTGCCGTGCACCAGCGCGGTGGCGGCGTCCTTCACCTGGCGCTCGCCGCATTCGCCGCGCAGTTGCCGCACGGCCTCGATCAACAGGAAGATGCCGTACATGCCCGGGTGCGCGTACGACAGGCCGCCGCCGTTGGTGTTCATCGGGAATGCGCCGCCTGGGGCGGTGCGCTGGTCCGACACGAAGGCCCCGCCTTCGCCGCGCTTGCAGAAGCCGAGCGCCTCGAGCGTCATCAGCACGGTGATCGTGAACGAGTCGTAGACCTCGACCACGTCGATGCCGTCGTGCCCGATGCCGGCCCGCGCGAAGGCCTCGCGGCCGGCGATCTCGGCGGCGGTGAGGCGCGCGAGGTCGGGCATCGCGGCGATCGTCCAGTGGGTGTGCGCCTCGCCGCAGCCGCGCACGTGCACCGGCCGGCGGTGCCCGATGGCGCGCGCGTGCTCGGCGGTGGTCATCACGACCGCGCCGCCGCCGTCGGTGACGAGGCAGGCGTCGAGCAGGTGCAGCGGGTCGGAGATCATCGGGCTGGCGAGCACGTCGTCGATGGACAGCGGGCCGCGCATCGTCGCCGCCGGGTTCAGCGCCGCCCACTTGCGCGTGGCCACCGCGATCTCGGCCAGTTGCCGCGAGGTGGTGCCGTACTCGTGCATGTGGCGCATCGCCGCCAGCGCGTAGCCGCCCACCGGCGTGGGCATGCCCCAGGGCGTTTCGTACTGCATGGTCAGCACAGACGGCCGCCCGGCCAGGTTGCGGCTCGCCTCGCTGCGCTGCAGGCTGCCGTAGGTGATCAGTGCCACCTCGCAGCGCCCCGCCTCGATGGCGGTGGCGGCGTGCGCGACATGGGCCTCGAAGGCCGAACCGCCGATGTTGGTGCCGTCGACGAAGCGCGGCGCGATGCCGAGGTACTCCGACAGCGTCACCGTGGACAGCTGGCCGGGGCCCGGCACGCCCCACATGCCCGCGCTCAGCAGGCCGTCCACCTCGCGCATCGGAATGCCCGCGTCGGCAAGCGCGTCGCGCGCGCACAGCGCCTGCACTCCCAGCACCGACATCGGCTGCACCGCCTTGCCGTCCTTCAACGGCAGATCGGCCACGCCGACGATGACCGCTTCGCGTCTACCCATACGTTCGAATCTCCGTCAGAATAGTGTATCGAACAAACGTTAGCTTGACAACGATGACGGCCCCCTCGACTTCGCTTCAATCGGCCATTGCCCTGGTGACCGGTGCCACGGCGTACATCGGGCGCGCCGTCGCCCTCGAGCTGGCGCGGCGCGGTGCCCACGTGGTGGTGAGCGGGCGCAATGCCCAGGCCGGCCGGGCGGTGGCCGACGAGATCGCCGCGGCCGGCGGCGCGGCCGAGTTCGAGGCCGCCGATCTCACCGACCGCAGCCAGGTGCGCGCGATGGTCGAGCGCATCGTCGCGCGGCACGGCCGGCTCGACGTGCTCGTGGCCAGCGGCGCCGGCGCCAGCAACGACTCGCTGGCCTTCAAGCTGTTCGCCGACATGAGCGGCGACGACTTCGACACCTACATCCGCTCGCACTGGCTGAGCCGGGCGCACGTCATCCAGGCGGCGGCAGTGGCGATGCGCCCGCAAGGGCGCGGCAAGATCGTCGCCATCGGCACCGACGCCGGGCGGGTGGCCACGGTGGGTGAGTCCTTCATCGGCGGCGCCACCGGCGGCATGATGCAGATGTGCCGCGTGCTGGCGCGCGAACTCGGCCGCGACGGCATCCGCATCAACGCGGTGGCCATGAGCTACATCGCCGACGCCGAGCCGCGTTGGGGCGGCGCCTCGCCGGCGCTGGCGAGCAACCACGGCGGCATGCTGCAGAACCTGAAGAAGCGCATGCTGTTCCCGGTGCACTGCGCTGATATCGCCAACGCGGCGGCGTTCTTCGCAGGCCCGGAGTCGGACGCGATCACCGGCCAGACGCTGAGCGTGAACGGCGGGCTCAGCACCCCAGGCTGAAGCCCGAGCGAGCCTTTAGCCGCCGTGCGCGGCCTTCACCGCCGCCCGGTCGGGCGCACCGGCCGCGCCGAGCGGCAGCGCGTCGACGAACACCACGTGCTTGGGCTTCTTGTAGCGCGCGATGCGCTGGCCGACGAACTCGATCAGCGCATCGGCCGCGAGCGTCGAGCCTGCCGCGCGCACGCACACCGCCTTCACCGCCTCGCCCCACTGCACATCGGGCACGCCGAAGACGACCGCCTGCGTGACCTCCGGGTGCTCGCACAGCGTGCGCTCGACCTCGGCCGGATAGACGTTCTCGCCGCCCGGCTTGATCAGTTCCTTGGCCGGCGAACGGCCCATGTACCAGAGGAAGCCGTCGGCGTCGAAGCGGCCCATGTCGCCGGTGTGGTGCCAGCCGCCGCGGAACGTGGCCGCGTTGTCCTCGTCGCGGCCCCAGTAGCCGGCGAACACCATCGGGCCGCGCACGACGATCTCGCCGGTCGCGCCGGGCTGTACCGGGCGGTCCTCGTCGTCGACCAGCGCCACGACGTGCTGCTCGACGGGCCGGCCGGCGCTGCCGGGCCGATCGCGCCAGCGCGCCATCGTCACCGAGCCGGAGGTTTCGGTCTGGCCGTAGACGACCCAGAAGTCGGCCTGCGGGCAGGCCGCGGCGCAGCGCGCCAGCGTCTCGGGCGCGTCGATGACGCTCACCACGCGCAGCGCGCGCAGGCCAGAGCCGGCCTCGGCCGCGGCGTCGAGCACGCCGGCCAGCATCGGCGGGAACGAGCCCATCACGCTGCCGCCTTGCGTGTCGACCGCCTCGACGACGGCCTTCGGGTCGAAGCGCGCCATCAGCAGCGACGCACCGCCGGCCGCCAGCAGCGCGAGCGTCATGCCGATGCCGGCGAGGTGGAACAGCGGCAGCACGCCGATCTGCACGTCCTGCGGCGTGAGCGACCAGACATGAACCTGCTTGAACGCCGCCGTGAGCAGCCCGCGGTGCGTCAGCAGCGCGCCGCGGGCGCGCCCGCCGACGGCGGCGGTGTGCACGATCGCGAGCCCGGCATCGTCGTCGATCGGCGCGGCCGGGGCGGCAGGGCCGCCGAGGTACAGCGACGCGAGCGTGCGCCAGGGCGCATCCACCTGCGCGGCGGTGGTCACACATTGCACGCCGGCC
>DAORHX010000130.1:0-9065 GCA_035438245.1 Rubrivivax sp. | reverse complement strand
AGCCGCTCCTTGATCTGGCCCTGGAACTGCGGGTCCAGCACCTTGGCCGAGAGCACGAAGCTGGCGCGGGAGAACACGTCCTCGGGCATCAGCTTCACGCCCTTGGGCAGCAACGCGTGCAGCTCGATGAAGCCCTTGATGGCGCCGAACAGCCCGTCCTTCAGCCCGCTCTCGTGCGTGCCGCCGGCCACCGTGGGGATCAGGTTGACGTAGCTCTCGCGCAGCGTCGTGCCTTCCTCGGTGAAGGCCACGCACCAGGCGGCGCCCTCGCCTTCGGCGATGTTCTCGGTCTCGTTGCCGGTGGCGTACTGCTCGCCCTCGAACAGCGGGATCAGCGGCTCGACGGCAAGGCACTGGTTCAGGTAGTCGCGCAGGCCGCCCTTGTAGAGCCAGGTCTGGGTGTCGCCGCCCTTCTCGTGCGACAAGGTGACACTCACCCCCGGCATCAGCACCGCCTTGCTGCGCAGCAGGTGCGTCAGCTCGGCGCGCGGCAGATCGGGGCTGTCGAAGTATTTCGGGTCCGGCCAGACGCGCACGCGGGTGCCCTGCTTGCGCTCGCCGGCGCCGGCCTTGCGCACGTCGAGCTTCTCGACCACGTCGCCGCCGGCGAAGGCCAGCGTCGCCACCTGGCCGTCGCGCCACACCGTCACCTGCAGCCGCTTCGCCAGCGCGTTGGTGACGCTGACGCCGACGCCGTGCAGACCGCCGCTGAAGCTGTAGGCGCCGCCCGAGCCCTTGTCGAACTTGCCGCCGGCATGCAGCCGCGTGAACACGATCTCGACCACCGGCACCTGCTCCTCGGGGTGCAGGCCGAAGGGAATGCCGCGGCCGTCGTCGTCGACGCTGACCGAGCCGTCGCCGTGCAGCGTCAGTGCGATGCGCTTGCCGAACCCGGCCAGCGCCTCGTCGGCGGCGTTGTCGATCACCTCCTGCACGATGTGCAGCGGGTTGTCGGTGCGCGTGTACATGCCCGGGCGCTGCTTGACGGGCTCGAGGCCCTTGAGCACGCGGATCGAGGCTTCGGCGTAGGTGCTTTGCTTGCTGGCCATGGGGCAGCGATTCTAGGCAGCCAGGCAGCGGGGTCGGCCATGCCAAACCGCTACACTTAGCCAACCCTGACCAGAAGGATCGCCCATGAGCCACGTCATCAACATGCTGGACGCCAAGACGTCGTTGTCGAAGCTCGTGCAGGCGCTGGAAAGCGGCGCCGAGAGTGAGTTCATCATCGCGCGCAACGGCCGGCCAGCCGCGCGGCTGGTTCCGCTGGGCCAGAGCCGCAGCGACCGCAGCCGCCGTATCGGCATTGCCAAGGGGCGCTTCGCCGTTCCCGACGACATCGACCAGTCGAACGCCGAAGTGCGAAAGCTGTTCGAGGGTCCGTGAGCCATGCGCATCCTGCTGGATACGCACCTCGCGCTGTGGGCGGTGACGGGCAGCCGGCGGCTGACGCGCAAGGCGCGCGACCTGATCCTCGAAGCGGACGAACTGCACGTCAGTGCGGCAACGCTGTGGGAGATCGCGATCAAGCACGCATTGGGCCGAGGCGACATGCCGGTCTCTTCGGCGCAGGCGCTGCAGGCCTTCCGGGATGCCGGCTATGCCTTGCTGGCTGTCAAGCCGGAGCACGCGGTTCGGGTGGAGGGCTTGCCCAGCGTCCACAGCGATCCCTTCGATCGGCTGCTGGTGGCGCAGGCGCAGTTCGAGCCGCTGACGCTGCTGACAAGCGACAGCCTGGTGGGACAGTATGGCGCCGGCGTCGTGCTGGTTTGATCCTCGGATCCCCTACCAGCGTGCTGCGCTGAACCATACAGACCATAGGGATCATGGGAGTCCGTCGTGCTCACCGAACTGACGGCGTTCTGATCACGAACGACGGCAGGCCGGTGGCTGCGTTGATCGACGCGCGCCTGTTCGAGTGCACCCGGCGCATGCAGGAACGCTTCGATGCGTTGTGCGATCGACTGGAGCGCAGTTACGCTGGCGTGCCCGAAGACTTGGCGACGGCCGAGATCGAAAAAGCCGGTGCGCCAGCCCGACCCGAGACCGCCGATGCGTGGCGGGCTGCAGGCCGCCTGCCCCCGCTGCCGGCCGCCTGTGCGCCTGTGCATGCGGCTGGGCCTCAACCGCCGGCGGCAATCAACGCAGGCCGGATATCGGTCCGCGCGAAATCATCGCCCTTGAACAGCAGCGGCAGGCCACGCACCTTGGCCAGCGCGTAGCTGAACACGTCGCCGAAGTTCAGCGCGGCAGGGTGCCCGCTGCCGTGGCCGTACAGCACGAAAGCGGCATAGGCCGCATCCATGTCGACCACGCCGACGGGGGCAAGCTCGATCATCGGCAGGCGAAACAACTCGTCGAGCAAGGTCACGCCACGCTGCCCTCGCCTGCCCGAGACCACCATGCGGGTTTCGACCACCGACACCGTGCTGACGAGAACCCGCTGCGCCTGTTCCATGCGCTGCACGAAGGCGCCACGCTCGGGCTCGCCGAAGACGACCGCGACCAGCGCCGAGGTGTCCGCCACGATCACCGTGGCAGGCCCCGGTCGTCCCATTCGAGCGGGTCGAAGGCGTCCGGGCGGTCCGGCACCTGATCGAACTGCAAGAGCAGCGCGGCCAGGCCCTGCGCGTTGCGGCTGCGCGCCAGCGAGGACTCGCGCATCAAACGATCCACGGCCAGTTCGACGGCCGCCGTCTTGCTCAGGCCGGTGGCCTTTGCCAACTGCGCGACCTTCTTGACCACCTCGGGGTTTGCGATCTGCAGCGCCACGGCAAGAGTCCCGGATGTGGATGTTTATGTCAATACGATCAATATACATCGACCCGACGCAGACCGCGAACAGGCGCCAGCACGGCCTTCGACGCCGATCGGCAGCACCGGGCCGCCGCTACGCTCGGCCAATCCCGACCAAGGTAAGTCCCATGAGCCACGTCATCTACATGCTGGCCGCCGAGACGACGCTGTCGAAGCTCGTGCAGGCGCTGCAAAGCGGTGCCGGGAGCGAACTCATCTTCGCGCGCAATGGCCGGCGCGCTTCTCGGTGCCCGACGACATCGGTTGTCGGTGAATTCTGTCGTTACGGCTGTTGGAATTTTTTACAACCAAGCTGCCTGTACGCCGAAAGCCGAGCCATACGCGTGTCCTAACACATTGATTTCTTTCGATTTCCATACTCAGGCACGAATCATGCTACCGACTGCCCGGCAAGCTGAGATTCTAAAGAAGCCCATCACCAGGAGAGCAGCCATGATGAAGAGCAAGTTCGTTGCAACCGTGGCCGCTGGGGTGCTGGCGATGCCAATGGCAGCATCTGCCGCGCTCGTGACCCAACTGATTCACTTCGACGACGCCGGCAACGGCTGGAAGTGGTACAGCGACGCGGACAAGAATTTTCTCTTCGATCCGACCAACTTTCAATCCTCGACGCAATGCGCCGACTCGACGAACGGCGGCAATGGCAGTTGCGTGATCGAAGGCGGTCAGGGCGTGCTTCCCTTGATGACGCGACCCACGACTGGGCCCCAGAGCCAAGGATCGGCAAGCCCTCAGGACCCCCCGCAAGTTTCTGGCAGGGAGAAGTTCACTCTGGACTCGTTCTACTTCCTTCTGACCGGGAATGGGACGGGCGCGGAGAATGCGATCACTGTCACTGGCAGCAACGCTGTGAGTTTCACCTTCCAGTTGGGCGGCAACTATGACGGCCTGCCCTCCCCCCCAGACGTCAGGTTCTATGAAGGCACCAGCGAGGGTGCGTTGGCTGGCGACTTGGTGAAGCTGACGGGTACGTTGTGACCTTCGGTGACTTGTTCAAGGACGTGACGTCGATACAGTTCTCGGCACCGCGCACCGCGCAGGTCCGGCTCGATTGTGTCGTCGCCACATTCGACGGCACCACCACGGAGCCCCTATCGGGCTTCACCCAAGGTTGTGGCTTCGGCGACTCAGGCCCTCCGCCGACCGAGATTCCCGAACCCGGCACGCTTGGCCTGTTGTCGCTCGCACTGCTGGGCCTCGGGTTCGCCGGACGGCGCAGAGCAAACTGAGCTTCGGAACACCCAACTCGTGTCGGGTGCGAAAACGGCGGCCTATCGGCCGCCGTTTGCTTGCATAGGGCGCCGGCAATCGCCTATCGCGTGACCTGGATCGAACTGGTGGTCGAGTTGCCCGACGAATCACGCGCCACCGCCTGGATCGAGTTCGCACCCTTGGGCGCCTTGCGTGCATTCCACTTGTAGCTCAGCGAAGAACTGCCCGACGCCACCTGGGCACCGTTGATGTACAGCGTGACACCCGCGACCTGCACGTTGTCGCTGGCCCCCACCGCCACGGTCACGGTGCCGCTGACCACCGATCCGTTCTTCGGGTTGCTGATCGTCACCACCGGCGGCGTGCTGTCGACCACGTTGCCCGTGCTGTTCGCGACCGTGACGCTGATGCTCTGCGAGGTGCCGACGTTGCCGCTGGCGTCGTAGGCCTTGGCCACCAGCGTGGTGGCGCCGTCGCCGACCTTGGTCGTGTCCCAGCTGAAGCTGTACGGCGCGTCGGCGTCGGAGGCGAGCAACGTGCCGGCCAGGAACAGGCTGACCTTGCTGACGCCGACGTTGTCGCTGGCCGAAACGTCGACCGTGGTGATGCCCTTCACGCTGCCGCCAGTGGGTGAGGCGATAGCCACGCTCGGGCTTTGTGTATCAGTAGTCACCGCCGAGCGTGCCGCCGCGACCGCCGCAGCGGCGTCGACACGACCATGGCCGTGGTACTCGTCCTTGCCCACGCTGCCCAGGTCCAGCGCCGTGGATTGCAGGATCCGGTCGACGTCGGCCGGCTTCAGCGCCGGGTTGGCGGCGATGACCAGCGCGGCCACGCCGGCGGTGACCGGCGTCGCCGCCGACGTGCCCGACCACGCGCCGTAGCCGCCGCCACTGGTGGTGGTGTAGATGCCGACCCCGGGAGCCGCGATGTCGACCGACGGGCCGTAGGTCGACCAGCCCGCTCGGGCGTCGCTGCCGTCGGTCGCTGCGACGATGGTCATCAGCTCACTCGCCGCCGTGGCGTCGTAGCCGCTAGTGTTGCCGGCGGCGCCGATGACCACGGCGCCCTTGCTGCGAGCGTAGTTGGCCGCGCTGAGCACGGCCGCGCTCGACGACGGGTTCTGGAAGCTCATGCTGATCACGCGCGCACCGCGGTCGGCGGCCCAGGTGGTGCCGTTGGCCAGCGCGCTCCAGGTGGCCCAGCCGTCGGTGCCGGCGACGCGGATCGGCATGATCTTCGCGTCGGCCGCCACCGCCGACACACCGGCGGCGTTGTTGGTGATCGCCGCCGCCGTGCCGGCGGCCTTGGTGCCGTGCCCATAGACATCGGCGGTGTTCGAGTTGCCGTCGAAGAAGTTGTAGCCGGGCACGAGTTTTCCGGCCAGGTCGGGGTGCGATGCGTCGACGCCGCTGTCGAGGATCGCGATCGTCACGCCGCTGCCGACGGAACTGTCCCACGCCGACGTGGTGCGCGTCGTGGCCAGGTGCCAGGCATTGGGAAAGTAGGTGTCGTTGGCCGAAGCAGCAGGCGCAACGAAAGCGTCGACTTCGGCGAACTTGATATGCGGGTTTCTTGCCAACGCCTGTACCAGCGCGTGCTCCCGGCCGCGCGACTGGATCGGCAGTTCGATCACGTGCACGTTGATGCCGTCGAGCTTGCGTCGCAAGCCGGTGCCGTGGCCTTTGAGGATCTTGTCGAACTCGAGCTCGGGCAAGCCCGATTTGGGCGCGACGATGATGCGCCCCAGCGCCCATCCGTTGGCCTGCGACTGCACCGGTTGCACCGGTTGAACCTGGGCCGCAACGGTTCCGCAGGCCAGGGTCGCGGCGAGCCCCACCGCAGCCATGGCGAATCGGCCGTGTGCCTGCGGCGACAGGCTGGCGTGGGAGGCGAACTTGTTCTGCATGGGTGGGTTCCTGTGTTGTCGGCGCTTGCCCGCCAGACCCGGGAACTGCAGACCCATGCCGCCTCTGGACGCCGTGCCCGTTTGCGCTGCCGCAACCCGAGCACCCGCCTGAAGCCCGCGCGCACCATCGTCTTGTGCTTCGCGGTCGGCATTCGCTGGCAGTCCTGCCGTCCTGGGGCTCGCGCCCGTTAGACCGTCGACTTTGCGTCCCCCGCTTTCGCGGGGTTTGCCCTTTTCAGTGCCGCGAATGTAGCCGAGCGCGAACGCCCGCGAACACCGCAAGAACCGGCGGAAACACGACTTACAAATTCACCCCCGGCCTCGGTCTCGGCCTCGAACCCAGCCGCGCGCGTGCCGTGGCTCAGCCGTAGCGCGCCATCGTCAGGCCGTCGAGGTCGATCTCCGGCTTGCGCCCCGACACCAGGTCGGCGATGACGCGTCCGGTGCCTGCCGCCATGGTCCAGCCCAGCGTGCCGTGGCCGGTGGCCAGCAGCAGGTTTCGCAGCGGTGTCGGGCCGACGATCGGCGTGCCGTCGGGCGTCATCGGCCGCAGCCCGCACCAGAAGCTGGCCTGCGACACATCGCCGCCCTTCGGGAACAGGTCGGTGACCACGTGCTCCAGCGTGGCGCGCCGCGCCTCGCGCAGCGCCAGGCTATAGCCGGCCAGTTCGGCGGTGCCGCCGACGCGGATGCGCTCGCCCAGCCGCGTCACCGCGACCTTGTGCGTTTCGTCCATGATCGTCGACTCGGGCGCGCCCTTGGCATCGGTGATCGGCACGGTGATCGAATAGCCCTTCACCGGGTACACCGGGATGCGCAGGCCCAGCGGGCGCAGCAGCAGCGGCGACCAGCTGCCCAGCGCCAGCACGTAGCGGTCGGCCTGCAGCAGGCCGGCGTCGGTGCGCACGCCGGTGATCTGCGCGCCCTGGCGCTCCAACGCCTGGATCGGCGTGCCCCAGCGGAAGCTCACGCCCAGCGCCTGCGCCATCTCGGCCAGGCGGTTGGTGAACTTGAAGCAGTCGCCGGTTTCGTCGCCGGGCAGGCGCAGCGCGCCGACGAACTTCTGCTGGGTCAGCGCCAGCGCCGGCTCGACCTTGACGAAGCCGGCACGGTCCAGCACCTCGTAGGGCACGCCGTACTGCTCGAGCACCGCGACGTCGCCGCCGATGCCGTCGAGCTGCTGCTGCGTGCGGAACAGCTGCAGCGTGCCCTGCGCACGATCGTCGTAGGCGATGCCGGTGGCCTCGCGCAGCGCCTTCAGGCAGTCGCGGCTGTATTCGGCGATCGGCACCATGCGGCTTTTGTTCAGCGCATAGGCGCGCTCCGTGCAGTTGGCCAGCATGGCGGCACCCCAGCGCCACATCGCCGGGTCGAGCAGCGGCCAGATGACCAGCGGGCTGTGGCGCATCAGCATCCACTTGATGGCCTTGACCGGCACCCCCGGCCCGGCCCACGGCGCCGAATAGCCCGGCGACACTTCGCCGGCATTGGCGAAGCTGGTCTCCAGCGCCGGGCCTTCCTGGCGGTCGACCACCTGCACCTCGTGCCCGTCGCGCGCCAGGTAGTAGGCCACGCTGGTGCCGATGACCCCGCTGCCCAGCACCAGTACCTTCACGCCCTTCTCCTTGTTGTGGCCGCAATGTAGCAGCGGGGCTGGCGCATGAGGATTGCGCTAGATTCGGCGCATGAGTTCACATCAGAAGGCCGCGTCCGCGCCGCTGTCGATGACCCAGGTGCTGCTGTGCGGCGCCGCCGTGGTCACGCTGTCGATGGGCATTCGCCACGGCTTCGGCCTGTTCCTGCAGCCGCTGACGATGGACCGCGGCTGGTCGCGCGAGACCTTCGCCTTCGCGCTGGCCATCCAGAACCTGGTCTGGGGCCTGTGCGGGCCGCTGGCCGGCATGGTGGCCGACCGTTTCGGCGCCTTCCGCGTGCTGGTGGTCGGCGGCCTGCTCTATGCCGGCGGCCTGGTGCTGATGGCGCTGGCCACCTCGGGTCTGGCCTTCACCGGCAGCGCCGGGCTGATGCTCGGCATGGCGCAGGCCGGCACCACCTACGCCATCGTCTTCGGCGTGATCGCGCGCAACGTCGCGCCCGACAGGCGCTCGTGGGCCATGGGCGTGGCCGCCGCGGCCGGCTCGTTCGGCCAGTTCCTGATGGTGCCGGTGGAGAACTGGCTGATCGGCGGCTGGGGCTGGCAGAACGCGCTGTTCGTGCTGGGCCTGCTGGCGCTGGCGATCCTGCCGCTGGCCTTCGGCCTGCGCGAGCCCGCGTTCGCCGCGGCGGCACCCGGGCCGAAGCAGAGCGTGCGCGCCGCGCTGCACGAGGCCTTCGGCCACAACGGCTTC
This sequence comes from Rubrivivax sp., assembly GCA_035438245.1. GTDB lineage: Bacteria > Pseudomonadota > Gammaproteobacteria > Burkholderiales > Burkholderiaceae_C > Rubrivivax. The sequence goes on along the minus strand of DAORHX010000130.1, from coordinate 782 downwards.
CGCCTGTTGACCGCCGGCTACTTCGTCTGCGGCTTCCAGGTGGTGTTCATCGGCGTGCACCTGCCCAGCTACCTGAAGGACCACGGCCTGGCGCCCGGCGTGGCGACCACGGCGCTGGCGCTGATCGGCCTGTTCAACGTCTTCGGCACCTATATCGCCGGCAGCCTGGGCCAGCACGTGTCGAAGCCGTGCATGCTGTCGGTCATCTACCTGCTGCGCTCGGCGGTCATCGTGCTCTTCATCAGCGCGCCGCTGACGCCGTGGAGCGTCTACCTGTTCGCCGCGGCGATGGGCCTGCTGTGGCTGTCCACCGTGCCACCGACCAACGCGGTGGTGGCGCAGATCTTCGGCGTGCAGTACATGTCGATGCTCGGCGGCATCGTCTTCCTGAACCACCAGCTGGGTTCGTTCCTCGGCGCCTGGCTCGGCGGCCGGCTGTACGAGGCCAGCGGCAGCTACGACGTCGTGTGGTGGATTTCGGTGGCGCTGGGCCTGTTCGCCGCTGCCGTCAACTGGCCGGTGCGCGACACGCCGATCGTGCGGCCCGTGCCGCAAGCCGCATGAAGCCGCGTGCCGCGCGCCTGGGTCTGCTGCTGCTGGCCGCCGCAGCGCTGGCCGCCGTGTTCGTGGCCTACCTGAACCCGCATTTCGCGGTCGACCTGGCCAATCGTGTCTGGGCCTGCTTCTGACGCGTCCGCGTGGGTGCAGCGCTGGGCCCGGTTGATCCGGCCCGGCGGGCGCGTGCTCGACCTGGCCTGCGGCAGCGGCCGCCACGTGCGCTG
>DAORHX010000129.1:0-9154 GCA_035438245.1 Rubrivivax sp. | reverse complement strand
GCGGATGGATGCACAGCTTGGCGCCGAAGCCGAGCCGGCGCGAGCGCTCGGCGTCGGCACGCAGCCGCGCGGCGTCGTCGATGGCGATGCTCACGCCGTCGACCGGCGCCGCGAGGCCGCCCAGCCGCGACGCCAGCACCACCTGGGCGCGATACGGCTGCAGCTTGGCCTCGCCGCCGTCGGGCGCGCAATCGATGCCGAGATCGACCGCCAGGTCGATGCTGCCGAAGGCCAGCCGCACGACGCCGGGTACGCGAGCGATGGCGCGCACCTCCTCGACGCCGCGCGCCGACTCGATGATCGGCAGCACGTCCTTGAACGCCGACTCGAAGGCGTGGCACACGGCGTCGATGCCGTCGGCCTTGGGCAGCATGATGGCGGCCACGCCGGGGTGGCGGCACACCTCGAGATCTTCCTCGTACCACGGGGTGCCCGCGGCATTGATGCGCACGACCACCGGCGCCGCCTCGTCGAGCGCGTCGGCAAGCGCGTCGCGGGCGCTCGACTTCGCACCGGGCGCCACCGCGTCCTCGAGATCGATGATCACCGCGTCGGCCCCCGCCGCGCGCGCCTTGGCATAGCGCTCGGGCCGGTCGGCCGGCACGAACAGGTAGGTGCGGGGTTGCATGGCGGCGGTCACGTCGCGATGGGGCCGTCGCCGCTCACGCGGCGAGCAGGCGTTCGATGCGGGGCGCGCGCTCGAGCCCCCAGACGCGCGCGATCAGTGCGTCCATCTCGGCCGGTGTGGCGGCCTCGCCGTAGGCGGCCAGCCGGCGCGCCTTGTCCTCGAGCTCGGGCCGGCTCAGCGTGTTGCCGGGGTCGCCCTTGGGCTCGTCGACGCGCGCCTGCAGCGTGCGGCCGTCGCGCGTGCGCACAACCACCTTGCCGATCCAGCGCCACGGGTAGGCGGTGTCGACTTCATCGTCGAGCTGCATCGACACGCGGTCGCGCAACGCGGCCACGCCCGGCGCGAGGAAGTGGCGGTCGAACTCGTCCAGGCCGGCGTAGCCGAACTCGGCCACCAGCCCCAGCACGGTGCCCATCGAGAACTTGGCCTGGTGCACCGTCGAGGGCACGACAACGCGGCCCAGCACGTCGATCGCGCCCTGATGCACCAGCGTCTTGACCTCGGCGATGTCGTCGGCGTGGAGCTTCTGCTCGTGCATCAGCGCGAGCAGCGCGTCCGCGCTCGGATGCGTGTGGCGGCACGAGGCGTGGTACTTGAACGAGGTTTCGGCCGTGGCCCAGCGCTGCCCGAGGCCCGCCACCAGCCGCGCCGGGTCGGCGTCGGTGGACATGCCGGCGGCCATGCCCTGCTCGCCTTCGAGGATGCGGCGCGCGCCGGTGAAGCCGTCCTTCGCGAGCCACGCCGACGCCAGCCCCGCCGAGGCGGCGTGGGCGCAGTGCAGTTGCTTGGAGTCGGCCGCGTCGCGCAGAAACTCCCACAGCCCCGCGGCCTGCGTGCCGGCGCTGCCGAAGGCGTGCAACATGCGTTCGGCATCGAGGCCGAGCAGCCGTCCCGTGGCGGCCGCGGCGGCCAGCGTGCCGGCGGTGGAGGTGGTGTGGAAGATGCGGTAATGCGTGCGGCCGAGGAACTCGCCGACGCGGATGCCGACCTCGTAGCCGGCCACCGCCGCGGCGAGGAACTCGCGCCCGCTCGCCCCCATGGCTTGCGCCGTGGCCAGCGCGGCCGGAAAGACAACCGCGGCCGGGTGGAACACCGAGCCGTTGTGCACGTCGTCCTGCTCGACGACGTGCGAGGCCGCGGCGTTGACCATGGCCGCGAAGTGCGGCGAGGTGCCGCGGCGCGAGATCAGCACCTCGGCAGGGCCGTCGGCCGGTCCCATCGCGCGGGCGTAACGCTCGACCGCCTGCACGGCGCGCGCGCTGCTGCCGGCCAGCGTGGAGCCGAGCCAGTCGAGGAACAGGTCTTCGGTGCGGCGCAGCACCGGCGCGGGAATGGCCTCCGCGCGCAGCGTCGCGGCGAAGCTCGCCAGTGCCGCCGAAGGATGATCGCTCATGCGGGCCCCGTGGTGGTTCAGACGGCCCGCTCGGCACGCAGGGCCTCGATGTCCGGCACGCCCAGGCCGAGCTCGGCAAGGATCGCGTCGGTGTGCTCGCCGAGCGCCGGAACCGGCCCCATCGGCGGCAGCGGTTCGCCCGACACATGGTGCGGCGGAAACAGCGCGGGGACCGCGCCACCCGGCGTCGCGATCTCGGTCCAGCGCCCGCGCGCCTGCAGTTGCACGTGCTTCCACAGGTCAGCCATCTCGTTGAGGCGCCCGTAGGCGATCTGCGCCTGCTCGAGGCGCTCGACGAGTTGGTCGCCGGTCAGCGTGGCGCAGACCGCCTCGATGATCCCGCGCAGCGTCTCGCGCTCGGCCAGCCGCTTCGCGTTGCCCTTGTATTGCGCCGCCAACTCGGGCCGGTGCAGCACCTTGTCGCAGAACGTCGCCCACTCGCGGTCGTGCTGCACGCCGAGCACCACGGTGCGCCCGTCGCCGCAGGTGAACGGGCCGTAGGGGTAGATCGCCGCGTGCGAGGCACCGGCGCGCGGCGGCGGCGGCTGGCCCTCGAGCGTGTAGTAGAGGGGGAAGCCCATCCACTCCGACATCGCCTCGAGCATCGAGATCTCGAGCCGCTTGCCGCGCCCGGTGCGCCCGCGCTCGAGGAGTGCGGCCAGCACGCTGCTGAAGGCGTACATGCCGGCGGCGATGTCGGCGATCGACAGCCCCGCCTTCGACGGATGCTCGGGCGTGCCGGTCACCGAGACGAAGCCCGACTCGCTCTGGATCAGCAGGTCGTAGGCCTTCTTCTCGGTGTAGGGGCCGCCGTCGCCGTAGCCGGAGATGTCGCAGACCACCAGCTTCGGGTTGCGCGGCGCCAGGCTCGCATGGTCCAGTCCCATGCGTGCCGCCGCGCCGGGGGCGAGGTTCTGCACCAGCACGTCGGCGCGCTCGACGAGCTGCTGCAGCACCGCGCGGGCACGCGGATGCTTGAGATCCAGCGTCAGGCTTTCCTTGCCCCGGTTGCACCACACGAAGTGCGATGCCGAGCCGCGCGCACGCTGGTCGTAAGCACGCGCGAAGTCGCCCTCGCCGGGGCGCTCGACCTTGATCACGCGCGCGCCGAGGTCGGCCAGCTGGCGGGTGCAGAACGGCGCGGCGATGGCGTGCTCGAGCGTGACGACGAGCATTCCCTGGAGCGGACGCATGGCAATGCCCTTCAGAACGAACGCGGCAGGCCGAGCACGTGCTCGGCCACGAACGACAGGATCAGATTGGTCGAGATCGGCGCCACCTGGTAGAGCCGGGTCTCGCGGAACTTGCGCTCGACGTCGTACTCGCAGGCGAAGCCGAAGCCGCCGTGCGTCTGGATCGCGGTGTTGGCGGCCTCGAACGAGGCCTTCGCGGCGAGGTACTTGGCCATGTTGGCCTCGGCGCCGCAGGGCTGCTTCGCATCGAACAGGTCGGCGGCGCGCCAGCGCATCAGGTCGGCGGCCTCGGTCTCGATGTGGCTCTCGGCGATCGGGAACTGCACGCCCTGGTTCTGCCCGATCGGGCGGTCGAACACGCGCCGGTCGCGCGCATACGCCGCGCTGCGCGCGACGAACCAGCGCGCATCCCCGATGCACTCGGCGGCGATCAGGGTGCGCTCGGCGTTCAGGCCGTCGAGGATGTACTTGAAGCCCCGGCCCTCATCGCCGATCAGGTTCTCGGCCGGGATCTCGAGGTTCTCGAAGAACAGCTCGTTGGTCTCGTGGTTGACCATGTTGCGGATCGGGCGCACCTCGAGCCCCTTGCCGATCGCCTGGTGCAGGTCGACGAGGAAGATCGACATGCCCTCGGACTTGCGCTTCACCTCCGCCAGCGGCGTGGTGCGCGCCAGCAGGATCATCAGGTCGCTGTGCTGGATGCGCGAGATCCACACCTTCTGGCCGTTGACGACGTAGCGGTCGCCCTTGCGCAGCGCGGTGGTCTTGAGTTGCGTGGTGTCGGTGCCGGCGCTCGGCTCGGTCACGCCCATGCTCTGCAGGCGCAGCTTGCCGCTGGCGATGTCGGGCAGGTAGCGGCGCTTCTGCTCCACCGAGCCGTGCCGCAGCAGCGTGCCCATGTTGTACATCTGGCCGTGGCAGGCGCCGGCGTTGCCGCCGCAGCGGTTCACCTCCTCCATCACCACCGACGCCTCGGCCAGCCCGAGCCCGGCGCCGCCATATTCCTCAGGGATCATCACCGCCAGCCAGCCGGCTTCGGTGAGCGCATCGACGAACTCCTCGGGGTAGCCGCGCGCGTCGTCGATGCGGCGGAAGTACTCGTCCGGGAAGCGCTTGAACAGGTCGCGCAGCGCCGCGCGCAACTCGGGGTGGCGTTCGGATGGGGTCGTCATGATGGCTCGGGCGCGATCGTCTCGCGGACTCGGTTTCGCAAGTCTACCAAACACCCGTTAGGTGCAATGATGGGCCGGCGCCGCCGCCGCACCCGCCCTGCTGGGCTACAGCGCGCCGGTCAGCTCCGGAACGGCGGTGAACAGGTCGGCCACCAGCCCGTAGTCGGCCACCTGGAAGATGGGCGCCTCGGCGTCCTTGTTGATCGCCACGATCACCTTGCTGTCCTTCATGCCGGCCAGGTGCTGGATGGCCCCCGAGATGCCGACTGCCACGTACAGCTGCGGCGCGACGATCTTGCCCGTCTGCCCGACCTGGTAGTCGTTCGGCGCATAGCCGGCATCGACCGCCGCGCGCGAGGCACCGAGTGCCGCGCCGAGCTTGTCGGCCAGCGGCTCGAGCACGGCATGGAACTTGTCCGCCGCGCCGAGGCCGCGGCCACCGGAGACGATGATCGAGGCGGCGGTGAGTTCGGGCCGCTCGAGCTTGACGACCTCGCGGCCGAGCAGTTCGCTCAGGCCCAGCTCGGCGCCCGCCAAGACCGGCTGCACCGATGCACTGCCGCCACTGGCGGCGACCGGGTCGAAGGCGGTGGTGCGCACGCTCAGCACCTTGACCTTGTCGGCCGACTTCACCTTCGCCACCGCGTTGCCCGCATAGAACGGGCGCACGAAGGTGTCGGGAGACTCGACCGCGATGATGTCGGAGATCTGCGAGCTGTCCAGCAGCGCTGCCGCGCGCGGCAGCACGTTCTTGCCGAACGGCGTGGCCGGTGCGAGCAGATGCGTGCAGGCGGCGTCGGCCTGCACGCAGGCCACGACCACGGCCGCCAAATTCTCGGCCGACTGCGCCGCGAGGTGCGGCGCGTCGGCCACCAGCACCTTGGCGACGCCAGGCGCCGCCGCTGCGGCGGCCGCCGCGGCGGCGCAGCCGCTGCCCGCCACCAGCACGTGGATCTCGCCACCGATCTTCGCAGCCGCGGCGACGGTGTTCAGGGTCGACGGCTTGAGCGAGCCACCGTCGTGTTCGGCAATGATGAGGATCGTCATGTCAGAGCACCTTCGCTTCTTCCTTGAGCCGCTTGACGAGGTCGGCCACGTCGGCCACCTTGATGCCGGCCTTGCGCGCGGCGGGTTCGTACACGCGCAGCGTGGTCGTGCGCGGCGCGATGTCCAGGCCGAGCTCGGCCGCCTTCAGCACCTCGAGCGGCTTCTTCTTCGCCTTCATGATGTTGGGCAGCGTGATGAAGCGCGGCTCGTTCAGCCGCAGGTCGGTGGTCACGACGACCGGCAGTTTCAGCTTCAGGTTTTCCAGGCCACCATCGATCTCGCGCGTCACCTGCGCCACGCCGCCTTCGACCTTCACCTTGGAGGCGAAGGTAGCCTGGCCCCAGCCCATCAGGGCGGCAAACATCTGCCCGGCCTGCCCGGCGTCGTCGTCGATCGCCTGTTTGCCGAAGATCGCCAGCTGCACGCCCTCTTTCGCGGCGACGTGCTTCATCAGCTTGGCGACGGCCAGCGGCTCGAGCGCCGCGTCGGTCTCGACCAGCACGCCGCGGTCGGCGCCGATCGCCATCGCGCTGCGCAGCGTCTCCTGGCAGCCGGCCGGGCCGCAGGAGACGGCGATGATCTCGGTGGCGACCCCCGCCTCCTTCAGGCGCACCGCCTCCTCGCAGGCGATCTCGTCGAAGGGGTTCATCGACAATTTCTGGCTCGCGAGGTCGACCCCCGAACCATCGGATTTCACGCGGGCCTTGACGTTGTAGTCGAGCACCCGTTTCACGGCGACCAGGATCTTCACTTCAGGTTTCTCCATCGAAGGACACAATCGAAAGGCGGTCCGCCGCCTCGGTGCGCGGCTCAGCCTCACCCTCGCCGCTGACCGCCGGGCCTGCAGCCAGTTGCTCGGACAAGCGAGGGAACAGCATTTCGTACATGCGCGATGCGAGGGTCTCGACGTCGAGCCGGCTGTCGCGGCGGTACCACTGCCCGGTCCAGTTCAAGGCGCCGAGCACGGTCTGGCGGACAAGGACGACGTCGCGATGCACCCAGCCCTGCGCCGCTGCCGCGGCCAGCACCCCATCCCACAGATCCTCGTAACCGTTGCGCCAGGCGAGCACGCGCTTCATGGCCGGTGGGGAGAGGCTGCGCCACTCGTAGACCAGCACCATCAGCGCGTCCAGGTGCGGGCCGAGAAGGACCGCCAAGTGGCCACGCACCATGGCGAGCAGCCGCTCCGGCATGCGCGCCTCGCGCTCGAGCGCACCTTGCACCTGTGCGAACACGTCACGAATGCCCTCCTCCATGATCGCGACGAGGATCTCCTCTTTCGCGTTGAAGTAGTAGAAGAGCGAACCCGATGTCATCGACAGCGCGTCGGCGATCTGGCGCACCGAGGTGCGCTCGTAGCCGTGGCGCCGGAACAGCAGCGCCGCGGCGCGCAGGATCTCGCGCCGTCGATGCCTGTCCATTCCCTCCGCCATGGGCTACACTGTAGCAGCTAACAAGCGTTAGGTCGATGGCGTGCTTCGCGCGCCGGAACAGCTGCGCGAGAGTACGGGTCTTTTCCATGGGCATCATCGAAACGGCGGTCGATCCGCAAGCCGAGCAGTTCGGGCGTCAGCGCACCCGGATGCAGGCGCTCATCGACCACTTCCGCGGCCTCGAACACCGCGTTCGGGACATCGCCGACGCTCAGCAGGCACGCTTTCGGGCACGCGGGCAGCTGCTGCCGCGCGAGCGCATCGCGCTGCTCCTCGACCGTGGCTCGCCCTGGCTCGAACTGTCGACGCTGGCCGGCTATCGCATGCACGACGACGACGGCGAGAAGAACGTTCTCGGCGCGGTGCTGATCACCGGCATCGGCATGGTCTCCGGCATCCGCTGCATGGTCATCGCCTCCGACAGCGCCATCAAGGGCGGCACGATCACCCCGATGGGCCTGCGCAAGAGTCTGCGCGCCGAGGCCATCGCGCTCGAGAACAAGCTGCCGGTGGTACGCCTGGTCGAGTCGGGGGGTGCGAACCTGATGCACGTCGGCGAGGTGTTCATCGAGGGCGGCCGCGGCTTCGCCAACCAGGCGCGGCTGTCGGCCGCGGGCATTCCGCAGGTCACCGTGATGCACGGCCACTCCACCGCCGGCGGCGCCTACCTGCCCGGCATGTCCGACTACGTGATCATGGTGCGCGGCCGCGCCAAGGCCTTCCTCGCCGGGCCGCCGCTGCTGAAGGCGGCCACCGGCGAGATCGCCGGCGACGAGGAACTCGGCGGCGCCGAGATGCACACGCGCGTCTCCGGCGTGGCCGAGTACTTGGCCGAGGACGACGCCGACGGCATCCGCATCGCGCGCGACCTGCTGGCGCGCCTGCCCTGGAACGAGCGCCCCGGCACCGGTGCCGCGCGCGCCTGGAAACCGCCGCGCTACCCGGCCGAGCAGATCGTCGGCCTGGTGCCGCCCGACTACCGCCAGCCCTACGACGTGCGCGAGCTGCTGGCGCGCCTGATCGACGACTCCGACTTCCTCGACTTCAAGCCCGAATTCGGCGCCGCCACCGTGTGCGGCCACGGCGCCATCGAGGGCCAGCCCTGCGGCTTCATCGGCAACAACGGGCCAATCGACCCGCAGGGCGCGAACAAGGCCACGCAGTTCATGCAGCTGTGCGAGCAATCGGGCACGCCGCTGGTCTACCTGCAGAACACCACCGGCTTCATGGTCGGCAAGGAGGTCGAGCAGGCCGGCATGATCAAGCACGGCGCGAAGATGATCCAGGCCGTCACCAACTGCAAGGTGCCGCGCATCACGCTGATGATCGGCGCGTCGTTCGGCGCCGGCAACTACGGCATGTGCGGGCGCGCCTACGACCCGCAGTTCCTCTTCGCCTGGCCCAACGCCCGCGTCGCGGTGATGGGCGGCGAACAGGCAGCGATGGTGATGCGCATCGTCACCGAGGAAAAGATGGCGCGCGCCGGCAAGGCCCCTCCCGAGGCCGCGCTGGAGGCGATGCGCAGCGAGATCCTGCAGCGCTTCGACATGGAATCGCACTCGCTGTTCGCCACCGCCCGGCTGTGGGACGACGGCATCATCGACCCGCGCGACACACGCTCGGTGCTGGCGCTGGCGCTCGCGGTCTGCCGCGAAGGCCGCGCGCGCAGCCCGCGGCCCAACAGCTTCGGCGTGGCGCGGATGTGAGGGCGGCAGCGATGAGAACCGCCTTCCACAAGATCCTCGTTGCCAACCGTGGCGAAATCGCCTGCCGCGTCATGCGCACCGCGCGCGCGCAGGGGTATCGCAGCGTCGCCGTCTACAGCGAGGCGGACGCCGGTGCGCTGCACGTGCGCCAGGCCGACGAGGCGCTGTGCATCGGCGCGCCGCCGGTGCGCGACAGCTACCTCAACATCGACGCGGTGCTGCGCGCCGCCGCGGCCAGCGGCGCCGACGCCATCCACCCCGGCTACGGCTTCCTGTCGGAGAACGCGGCGTTCGCGCGCGCCGTGCAGGCCGCGGGGCTGGTGTTCATCGGGCCCGATCCGCATGCCATCGAGCAGATGGGCAACAAGGCCGCGGCCAAGCGCCTGATGCTGCGCGCGGGCGTGCCTTGCGTGCCCGGCTACCAGGGCAGCGACCAGTCCGACGCCGCGCTGCTGGCCCAGGCGCGCGAGATCGGCACGCCGATCATGGTCAAGGCCGCGGCGGGCGGCGGCGGGCGCGGCATGCGCCTGGTGCACGACCTCGCCGACCTGCCCGACGCCCTGGCCCGCGCGCGCTCGGAAG
>DAORHX010000128.1:0-9163 GCA_035438245.1 Rubrivivax sp. | reverse complement strand
GCCAGCTGATGACCCTGGACATCTTCGACAACGACCTGGGCAACTACAACTTCGCGATCATCGGCGCGCCCGGTTCGGGCAAGTCGGTGCTGATGAACGAGATGGCCTGGTCCTACCGCGCCATCGACGCCAAGGTCTGGATGCTGGACCTGGGACGTTCCTTCGAGAAGCTGTGTCGCAAGGCCAAGGGCAGCTACATCGAGTTCAAGCCCGAGGTCGACCTGTGCCTGAACCCGTTCACGCACATCGCCGACATCAACGAGGACATCGACATGCTGGTGCCCGCCATCTCGAAGATGGCCTCGATGTCGCGGCCGCTGGACGAGGTCCAGTACAAGGCCATCTCGGCGATGGTGCTGAAGCTGTTCAAGGCCCACGGCAACGATCTGACGGTGACCGCGCTGCGCGATGCCTTCAAGGGCGGCACCATCGAGGAGCTGGGCGCCGTCAACGACCCGCGCATCAAGGACCTGGCGATCATGCTGAACCCGTATGCGCGGGGCGGCCAGTACGAGCGCTTCTTCGAGGGCCGCAACAACATCGACTTCGAGAACGACTTCGTCGTCATCGAGAACGAGGAGCTGAAGCGCCGGCCCGACCTGCATGCGGTCGTCAACATCCTGCTGCTGCACCAGATCACCGGCGAGATGTACCTGACGCGCAACCGGCGCAAGGTGCTGTTCATCGATGAGCTGAAGCAGCAGCTCGGCGACATCGGCGCCGACGATCCGGTCAAGGCCGCGGTGGTGGAAGAAGCCGCGCGGCGCGCGCGCAAGTACGGCGGCTCGCTCGGCACCGCCACGCAAAGCGCCGACGACTACTACGGCTCGGCGCAGATGGAAGCGGCCTTCAACTGCTCCGACTGGGTCTTCCTGTTGCGCCAGAAGCCCGAATCGATCGAGATGCTCGACCGCAAGGGGCGCTTGTCGATGGACGAGCCGAAGAAGCGGCTGCTGAACTCGCTGCGTACCGAGCCCGGCGTGTTCTCCGAGGTCTACATCTCCTCGCCGGTGGGCGAGGGCGTGGCGCGCAACATCCTCGACCCGGCGACGCACCTGCTGTTCTCGAACAAGCTGGAAGACAACGCGCCGATCGACGAACTGCGAGCCCAGGGCTTGAGCATCGACGAGGCCATCGCCGAGCTGCTGCGGCGCAGGGGGCATGCGCCATGAGCCAGAGCACGAAGGCACTGCTGCCGAATGCGGCCTTGGCGCTGCTGATCGTCGCCGCTGCGCTGGCGGCCTATGACCGGTGGGTGGTGCGTCCGGGCCAGGTGATCGGGCTGGTCGATGTCGGAGAAATCTACCGCCAGAAGGAAGCCGAGTTCACGGCGCTGCTGACCCGGGCCAGTTCCGACGGTGAACGCGACAAGGCCTTCGCGATGGCGCGCAGCTTCTCGCAACGGCTGCCGCTGGCCCTGGAGGAACTGCCGCGCGACTGCGGCTGCCTGGTGGTGCTGAAGAGCGCGGTCGCCGGGCCGACCTCGCGCACGCTGGACCTGACGGCACAACTGCGGCGCAAGGTGGAGGCGCCATGACCGAGATCGCCGGGCGCCTCGCGCGCCACTTTGCCGACTTCGCGTGCCACCTGCGCGAGCGCTGGTACCTGTACCTGCCGGTCTTCGCGATCTGGGGCTTCGCCTACCTCCGGCTGTTCGTCGATCCGACACCGCGTGTGCCCCTCCTGTTCAACTGGACACCCAGCCTGCCGTATTGCGTGGCGCTGGTCCGCTACGGTCCGCACGAACTGCAGCGCGGCGACTTCGTCGTCTTCGCCTTCGCCGGCGATGCGCGCAACGCCTACCCTGGGCTGAACGGCCAGCCGTTCTTCAAGGTGGTGCGCGGCCTGCCGGGCGACGTGGTCACGGTCTCGGGGCGGGTCGTGGCGGTCAACGGCCAGAGCGTCGGCATCGCGAAGACCCACACCTTCGACCGCCAGCCGTTGGATCCGATCGCACCGATCGTGATCCCGCCGGGGCACTACTACGTTCAGGGCACCAGCACGGACTCCTTCGACTCTCGCTACCGCGCCAGCGGCCTGGTGCGTGCCGAGCAGGTGCTCGGCACGGTGCTGCCGTTGTTCTGAGGAACCGTGATGGCGCCACGCTTCATCTGCATGACGCTGGTCGCCGCCGCGCTGAGCGCCGGGGCGGGCACGGGGAAGGCCGGCGGGAGCGATATCGCCGACGACATGCCGATGGCCGACTACCTCGCTCTGCTCGGCCAGATCTCGCCGGCCGCGCAGCGCGGCGCACAGGCCTATCTGCTGGCCTTCGAGCAACGCTGTGGCCGACCCTTGCGCACGGCGCAACTGCGGCAGGCCATGGCGGACGGGGACGGTGATCCGGTCTTGATGGCCATGATCCGGGCGAGCCACCTGCGCGACACCACGGCGCTGGGCCCCTTGGGCCATCGCATCCGCTGCGAACAAGGGCTCGCACGATGAGACGCGTCGCGCTTCGCGTTTTGCCGCTCGGCATGGCCCTGTCAGCGGCCAGCGCGTGCGCCGCCGATCTTGGCGTGCTGGGCCCGACCCACGGCATTGCCGAACCTCATCTGCTGGATTACATCGAGCGACGCCTGCGCGACCAGGAACGCAGTGGCGAGCTGCAACGTCTGATGCGCGAGGCCCAGACTCGCGGCATCGACGCGGTGAAGAACCCGTCACCGGTGCCTGGCCTGCGCGCTACCGAAACCGCCCGCAGCTTCCACATCGACCCCAGCGTCACGCTGGATCGACACATCGTCGATGCCCAGGGCCGACTGCTGTTCCCGGCCGGGACGCGCACCAACCCGCTCGACGTGGTGTCGATGTCCAGGCAACTGCTGTTCTTCGACGCTCGGGACAGCCGGCAGCTGGCGCGTGCACGCGAGCTGATGACGCGCTACGACGGCAAGCTCAAGCCGATCCTCACCGGAGGCTCGTACCTCGACTTGATGAAAGCCTGGCAGCGGCCGGTCTACTTCGACCAGCAAGGCACGCTGATCCGGCGCTTCGGCATCCGGCAGCTGCCAGCCCTGGTCTCGCAGGACGGCCGGCGCCTGCGCGTCGATGAGCTGGCACTGCCATGAAGCGCCTGCACCCCTTGTTTCACCTCGCGCTCTGGCTGCTCGCGAGCCTGACGACGCCTGCCATTGCCGCCGACAGTCTGACCTGCACCGGCCGCTTTCCGAACCCGATCACCGACATCTGCTGGAGCTGCATCCTGCCGATCAGCATCGGCAGCGCGACCATCGCCAATTTCGGCGGGCAGGAGGACATCGCCAACCCGGCGAGTCCGGTGTGCAGCTGCGGCGTCAACCCGAGCGTGGGTCTATCGATCGGCTTCTGGGAGCCCGCACGCCATGTCGAGGCCGTGCGCAAGCCCTTCTGCCTGGCCTCGCTGGGCGGCATCGATCTGGACCCGGGCATTCCGGCACCGGCCGCGGCGCGGTACACGCGCGCCGAGGGCGATGGCGACGCCGGCAGCTTCTACCAGGCGCACTTCTACGTGAACCCGGTCCTGTACTGGCTGCAGGTGGTGACCGACTTTCCCTGCCTGGAACGCGGCTCCTTCGACCTGGCCTATCTGACCGAGGTCGACCCGCTGTGGAACGACGACGAACTGACGCTGATCCTCAACCCGGAAGCGGTGCTGTTTGCCAACCCGACGGCGGTGGCCGCCTGCGCCGCCGACTGTGTGGCGGCCACTGCCGGCTTCGGCATTGCCGAGTTGTTCTGGTGCGCCGGCTGCCAGGGCGGGATCTATCCGCTGGATGGCCACGTGCCGTACCACATGGGCGGCGTGCGCACCGCCGCGCTGATCGCCCAGCGGCTGACCGCCAAGATGCACCGGCAGATGCTGGCCTGGGGCTGGCATGGCAAGCCGGGGCTGTGCGGTCCGTACTTCCTGCCGGCGATGGATAAGACCGCCTACAAGACCCAGCTGACCTATCCCGTTCCCAACACGGCCAAGGACGGTGGACGCTGCTGCCAGCCCTTCGGCCGCAGCACCATCGTCTGGGGCGCCGGCAAGGAGTATCCGGTGCGCGGCGAGGACTTCGCCTTCATGTTGTTCCGCAAGAGGAACTGCTGTGTCGGATTCTGATCGTCGCCGGGCTCGATGCCGCATCGTGGCCGCAGTCGCCTGGGCGACCAGCATGATGGCCCTTGCGGGCGCCGCGCTCGGCCAGGTTGCGCCCTCGGTGACGGACGCCGACATCGAGCGGGCGCGTCAGAGTCAGCGCATGCCGACGGACGCCGAGCTGGCACGCTTGCCGGTGCCTGCAGCACCCCGGATCGACGCCCTGCCCCAAGCCGTCACGAAGGCGCCCATCGACCTGGAGGCGCTCGCCAAGGGCTTCGACGCCGACGCCATCCAGCCAGCGCTCGCCGCCAAGGCAGGCCCCACCCTGCTGGTCTTCGTCAGCTTTGCCATGCCCGAGGCCACGATCATCCGGCTGCTCGACCAGGCCGCACGCGCAGGCGCCACGCTGGTGCTGCGCGGCCTGGTCAACGGCTCGATGCGCGACACCGTCGAACGCATGCAGCGCCTGATCGGCGAGCGCCGCGTGGCCGTGCAGATCGACCCGCAGGCCTTCGACCGCTTCTCGATCGTGCGCACGCCCTCCTTCGTGCTGGTGCGCAGCGGGGCTGCGGCGCAGGCCTGCGGCAGCGGCGCTTGCCTCGCCAGCGACCAGTTCGTGCTGGCGGCCGGCGACGTCAGCCTGGACTACGCGCTGCGCTTCTTCGAACGCACGGCACCGGCGATGGCCCGCGATGCGTCGTCCTTTCTGCGGCGCATGAAGGAGGCCACACGATGAACTTTCGCAGAGCCGTCACCTGCATGACGCTTGCCTGCTTCGTGACGACGCAGACGGCGAGCCTGGCAGGTCCGCACGACGAGGGCGTGGCGGCAGGCCAGGACGCGAACCCGGTGGCCCGAGGTGGCATCACTGCGCCGGGCGCCGGCGCCGTGGTCCCGGGATACTCGGCGGCGCCGCCCGAGCGCTCCTACTACCGGCAGCCGGATCTCGCGGCCCAGGGCAGCGCGCGCCTGGCCGAGTGCGCGGCGATGCCGAACGACCCGGTGTGCCAGGCGCTGCGCGGCGCGCATGCCTCTGCGAACACGCCTCGTCCCGCAGTGTCCGCAGACGATCCGGCGGTGGCGGCAGCGCGCGCCATCGGCCGCAGTCCATCCAGCGTGCTCGGCGGTCTGGCGAGCTACTACAGCGGTTGCACCACCACGGTCAGCCACCTGCCCGCCGGCACCGAGACGCGCAGCTGCCTGCGCCATGTGGGTGTCGGCAACTACCGTTGCACACGCTCGCTGATGGTGGCCACCGAACGCAGCAGCAACTGCACGCCGGGCGACTGGTTTGCCCATGCGGGCTCGGGCCGCACCGGCATCGACGTGCAATGTCTGCCCGACCGGCCGGCGACGGCACAGCACATGCGCGTCACCCGGGACGGCGCGCCACAGGCCTTCTTCGACGTGAACATGAGCGCGTCGCTGCTGTTTCCGGAACGGGTGGCGGTGCTCCCCTCGGGCTCGGCCGTGTGGGTGGCCGACAAGCGCTGTGACGAGACCCAGTGTGCGCTGACGGCGATGATCGCGGCGGAGTCGCGCGACGAATGCAGCGGCAGCCTGGATGCCGGCTACACCTGTACCAGCGTGCGGCCGTTCCTGCCGACCTACGCCGCGTGCCGGCCGGGCACGCAAAGCGGCGACAACATCCAGGACGCCGTGTGCCATTGGGAGTCCGGCTGCACGACCACGACGCTGGACGGAACCCGCTGCTACGCACCAGTCAGCGGCGGCGGTTCCTACTTCGGCATCGACATCACGCGCACGTTTCCCGGGACCTCGTGGAACTTGGACAGCGCGCGAGCGGTGTCCGGTTGGACGATCAACCCCGCCTTTGGCGCGATCCCGACGATGCGCCTCGCTTACACGCTGCCGGCGACGACAGTGACCACCACGGACCAGTGGACAGACCAGTGCCCGCCATTGGCCGCCGGGGGCCGATGCACTTCCAGCACCGCCGCGATCTGCTCCGACGGTCCGGCGACGAAGGTGGTCGACGGCGTCACGCTGACGCGCGACTGCTGGGAGTACACGAGCACGATGAGCTGCGTCGGCGGGCAGTCTGCCGACGCTTGTGCTCCGCTCGTCGCGGCCGGTTGCACACCGAGCGGTTCCTCGTGCAAGCAGGCGAACACGACCACCGGAGCCTGCGAGGTCTACGAAGACGGCTACAGCTGCCCGGTGCCCGCGCAGAGCGTCACCACCGCCAGCAACTGTCCCTCCGATGTCTTCTGCCTGAACGGCAACTGCTTCGACATCCGCGCTCCGAACGACCCGGACTTCGCGCGCAGCATGTCGCTGCTGGAAGCAGGCCGGCAAGCCGGCGTCTACCTCGACACCGACCGCATGCAGGTCTTCAAGGGCGAGGACAACCGCTGCCGCGACCGGCTGTTGAAGGACTGCTGCTACACCGACGCGGCCGGCGCGGGCATGACCAACCAGAGCCTGCTGGGGGTCGGCTCCAGACTGGTCTACGACGTGTTGATGAATGCCGGCAACCGCGAGTTCCTGGTGCAGGGCATGTCGGCGCTGCTCAGCGGCGCTGGTTTCAACGGGAGTTTCACGAGCTTCGGCGTGACGGTCGCCGTGAACGGCACTGCGCTGCCTGCCGGCTCTGCCGTGCTCTACGCCGGCGAAAGCGTGGTGCTGGCCTTCGACCCCTGGTCGCTCGCCATCGCCGTGGTCATCTACATCGCGATGGCGATGCTGTCGTGCAACGAGGAAGAGGGCAGGCTGGCGATGAAGGAAGGCGCCAAGCTCTGCCGCACGATCGGCAGCTGGTGTTCGTCGTGCATTCGTATCCTGGGACGCTGCGTGTCTTGCATCGAGCACACGACTTCGAAGTGCTGCTTCAACTCGATGCTCGCGCGCATCGTCAATGAACAAGGCCGGGTCCAGGTCGGCAAGGGGTGGGGGACGGCACAGAGTCCCGACTGCTCGGGGTTCAGCGTCGCGCAGCTGCAGCTGCTGGACTTCGCGACGATGGACCTGTCGGAGTTCTATGCGTCGCTGGTGCCGACCCTGCCGAATGTCGGCGCCTGGCAGGCCCAGGGCAGCAGCCGGATCCCGGACTGCTACTACGGTCAAGGCAGGTGCCAATGAAGCTCCGCCCGGTCCTCCTCACGGCGGCAGTGCTGTGTGCCGTTGGCCTTGCTCACGCGCAGCAGCGCGTGGCAGTGCGTGATGCGAAGCTGCTGCTGATCACGGCTATCGATGCGCCGAGCGGCCAGGCGCATGGGGTGCTGGTGGGTCAGGTCGCCGAGGCCATCACGCAGCGCTTCCAGGGCACGACGCCGATCCACATCGACGTGAGCACCGAACGGCGCTATGCCCAGGCGGGCTGCAGTCGCCTGAAGGTCAGCTTCTGGCAGGACGGCGTGCAACTGCCTGGCGCACCCTCGCCGCGCCGCCAGGTGATCGATTTCGGCATCGACTACTGCCGCGACGGCCAGCCGCCGAAGTCGCTGTTGTGACGGGCCAGCTCATGAAGTCGATCCTGGCCTTGTGGGTCTTGCTTGTGGCCTTCGCATCGGCTTTCGCGGCCGAACCCAGCGCGCCGCTTCGCTACTGGTCCGACACCTGGCGTGGCTGGCACTTCTATGAAGAGCCCGAGGCGGAGGTCGAACATCGAGCCCCGACTGCACCGCGGCAAGCCCGCGACCCGTCGAAGCCCGTCCCCAGCAGACCCCGCGAGCTGATCGAGTTCGAGCAGCTGCAAAAGACACTGGAGGAGACACGCCACATTGCCGTCATGCGCCCGACCGAAGCCAACGTGCGGCGCTACATGGAGCTGGAGGCCCAGGTGGTGGCTCGCGCCTCGACCTTCGCCGACATGGCACAGCGCATCGCCTGGGCTTCGCCGGAGCTGGATCCGAGCGTGCAAGGGCGACCGGTCAACGCCAAGGCGCTGGAAGTGTTCGACCAGCTGCAGATGGCACAGCGCAGTGAAGCTATAGGCGCGCTCGGCCGCGATCACGTGCTGCTGTTCTTCTTCAGAGGTGATTGCCCCTACTGCCATGCCTTCGCGCCGACGCTGCAGGCCTTCCAAGCGCGGCACGGTATCCGCGTGGTGGCCGTCAGCGTGGATGGCGGTTCGATGCCCGGCTTCGCAGGCGCCCGCCGCGACAACGGCATCTCGCGCACGCTGCAGGTCAGCCAGGTGCCGGCCGTGTACCTCGCCCAGCCCTTCACCGGCGTGATCACGCCGATCGGTTTCGGCGTGCTGTCCGAAGCGCAGCTGCTGGAGCGCGTCGCCATCGTCGGGGCCGCCCCAAGGATCGGCGGCAGACAAGCCGTTGCGAAGCACTCAGGAGCAGCGCCGTGAGCCCATATCCTCGAGCCGTCTTGCGGCGCGCAGCTGCGACAACCGCAGCCGTCGCGCTCGCTCTGTCGCCTCTGCCGATGCACGCCGGCGACCTGAATGCCGAGGTGAACAGCATGTTCGACAGCCTCGGCGCGATCGGCAACTACACCCAGCCCGGCGCCTTCCGCGGCCAGACCTTCAACACCTACGCCGGCGGCAACCTGTTCATGCGCGCGCCGAACAAGGTCTACCAGCTGGCCGCGGTGCAGTTCCCGAACGCCAAGGCCGGATGCGGCGGCATCGACGTCTTTGGGGGCTCGTTCTCGCACATCTCGGCGGCGGAGTTCAAGAACATGCTGCGCAACATCACCGCCGCGCTGCCGGGCATCGCCTTCCAACTCGCCCTGGAATCGGTCTCGCCGCTGCTGGGCGGGTTGACGAAGTGGGCCAAGGGGTTGGAGACCTGGATCAACAACGCGCGCATCAACTCCTGCGAGACTGCCAAAGCGATCGTCAGCACCGGCGCCGAGGCGTTGGGCTACAGCGCGCAGGAAGCCTGCGCCGACCTGGCCATCGAGATGGGCTTGGAACCCGACCGCGATGCCGCCCGACGCCGCTGCGCGAGCGATCGAAGCAACATCCTGAACTCGGCCCGGGCCTCTGCCGATCCCAACCTGCGCAACAGGGCCCCTTTCGTCGGCAACCTGACCTGGAAGGCGCTGCAACGCGCCGGCGCCTATCTCGACGACCCCGAGCGCGAACTGATCATGAGCCTGGTCGGCACGGTGATCTTC
>DAORHX010000127.1:4628-9232 GCA_035438245.1 Rubrivivax sp. | reverse complement strand
CGCCCAGGCGGCCGGCGCGTCCAGCGGCGGCGGTGTCGTCGGCGGCAGGGCCACCGGCGGCGCGAAGGCCGCGCAGCCGCCGAGCAGCAGGCTGGCCAGCGTCGGCAGGGTGCGCTTCATCGGGTGTGGCGGCGCCGGGCTTCGGCGTCGATCATCGCTTGGGCATACATCAGCAGCCGGTCGGCCCAGCGGTCCAGCGCATCGCTGCCCGCGCTCAACGGCGGCGCCAGCTGCTCGATGACATCGTGGCCGACATGCAGGTGCACGCCCAGGCCGCAGATGCAAACCGCCAGGCGCTGCAGTTCCTCGTCGGCGCGCTCGACGCCGAAATGACGGCACAGCACGGCCAGCAGCGCCTCGTGCATCGGCTGGAAGCCCTGGGCCAGCTGCTGCTCCCACAGCCCGCTGGGCTCGAGCATCTCGCGGAAGTGCAGCTTCATGCACAGCCGCGCGCTGTCGCCTTGCCGCAAGGGCTCCAGCAGCTCGGCGTACAGCGCGGCCAGCGCCTGCGGCAGGCTGAAGGCCAGCCAGTCGGCGCGGCGGCCAGCGCCCTGCGCCGCCCCCAGCGGCTCGAAGAACACCGCACGGTACAGCCCGGCCTTGTCGCCGAAGTAGTAGCTGATCGAGGCCACGTTGACGCCGGCATCCTCGGCCAGTTCGCGCGTCGAGGTCTTGGCATAGCCTTGCTGGGCGAACAGCCGCAAGCCGCTGTGCAGCAACCGGGTGCGCGCGTCTTCGGCGCCGGGGACGGGGTTCATGACCCGGATTCTAAGTCCCCAATCAAACGATTGTTTGACAGATCGTCAGTAGGTGGCCCGGCCGCCCGACAGGTCGAACACCGCGCCGGTGCTGAACGAGCAGTCCTCCGAGGCCAGCCACGCGACCATCGCCGCGGCTTCGTGCACTTCGAGGAAGCGGCCCATCGGGATCTTCGACAGCATGAACTCGATGTGCTGCGGCGTCATCGAGTCGAAGATCGCGGTCTTCGCCGCCGCGGGCGACACGGCGTTGACCAGCACGCCCTTCGTCGCCAGCTCCTTGCCGAGCGACTTGGTCAGCGCGATCAGCCCGGCCTTCGATGCGCTGTAGTGCGAGGCGTTGGGGTTGCCTTCCTTGCCGGCCACCGAGGCGATGTTGACGATGCGTCCGTAGCCCTGGCGCAGCATCTGCGGCACGATGGCACGGCAGGTGAGGAACGGCGCGACCAGGTTGACCTCCAGCACGCGGCGCCACACCGCCGGCTGCAGCTCCCAGGTGACGCCGTTGCCGCCGGTGATGCCGGCGTTGTTCACCAGGATGTCGATGCGGCCGTGTTCGGCCGCTGCGGCGGCGCCGGCGGCATCGACCGCAGCTTCGTCGCTGAGTTCGACCACCGCCGTGGCCACGTCGCCCAGCGCCGACAGGCTGTCGCGCGCCTGGGTCAGCAGCGCGGCGTCGATGTCCCACAGCCGCACGCGTGCGCCGCTGCGCAGCATGCGTGCGGCGCAGGCGTAGCCGATGCCCTGCGCGCCACCGGTGACGATGGCGACACGGCCCTGCAGATCGATCTGGTTCATCGGTTCAGGCCTTTCAGCGTCTGCGCGGCATCGGGCCGCTGCCGGCAGTCGTCGATGTACTGGCGCACGATGTCGGTGAAGCGGGCATCGGCCTTCAGCCCCAGCCGGGCGGCGCGCGCCGCGCTGGCGCCGGTGGGCCAGTTGGCGACGATGCCGGCGATGCGCTCGTCGCGCGCGAAGCGCACGCGCGCCCGCACCGCCGGGCCGGCCACCTGCTCCAGCGCGTCGAGCATCTCGCCGACGCTGACATTCAGCGCCGGCAGGTTCAGGCCCAGCCGGCCGCCGAACGCGTCGCGGCCGGCCTCGTAGACGGCGATCAGCCCGGCGACGGCGCTCGACGGCGACGACACCGGATGGCGCACGTCGGCGCCGACCGGGCAGATCGCCTCCTCGCCGGCCAGCGGCTCGCGGATGATGCCGGAGAAGAACGACGACGCCGCGCCATTCGGCCGGCCGGGGCGCACCGTCACCGTCATCAGCCGCGCCGCACGGCCGTCGACGAAGCCCTTGCGCGTGAAATCGGCAAGCATGTGCTCACACATCAGCTTCTGCACGCCGTAGCTGGTCTGCGGTGCCGGCAGCGTGTCGTCCGCGACGACCGCGGGCAGCGGCACCGATGCATCCGGCCCGAACACCGCCACCGAGCTGGAGAACACCAGCCGCGTGAGGCGGCCTTGCTGCAGCTGGCGCCGGCGCAACGCTTCGAGCAGCGCGCGCGTGCTGTCCAGGTTGGAGCGCATGCCCAGGTCGAAATCGGCCTCGCATTCGCCCGACACGGCCGAGGCCAGGTGGAACACGCCGTCGAAGTCTTCATCGGCCAGCGCAGCGCACTGGTCGAGCAACGGGCCGACACGGGCGCTGACGCGGCGAACGGCCAGCAGGTCGGCCGGCGGCGCGACCTGGTCGGCCAGCACCAGTTGATCGATGCCCGCGCCGGCCAGCGTGCCGCGGGCGAGCAGCGTGCGTGCGAGTCGCGCACCGACGAAGCCGCCACCGCCGGTGATCAGCAGTCTCATGCAAGCTCTCCTCGTGATGCCGCCATCCGTCCAGGCCGGACTCGGCGGACGAGGCGTTGTAGCCGAATTCGCCGCGCGGCGCGAACCGCTGCGCAATCAGCGGCGCCGGCAACGCGCGGCAAGCCGGGCTCGGCAGGCGCGCTACTGCATGCCGGGCGGCATCGGCCAGACGTCGCGCCACTCGCTGCCGGACGGTGCGTCCTGCACCTCGACCGGGCCGAGCCAGTCGGCGAACAGGCCGGTGCACACCGCCTGCAATGCCGCCGACGCTTCCGGATGGCGCGCGATCTGCGCCAGGTTGCAGGCGATGCGGTCCGATACCTCGAGGTTGGGCATGCGCGCATAGTGCGTCAGCAGTGCCAGCGTGCCGCCGATGATCGGGTCCAGGCGCGGCACCACGGCAGGCGGCCGAGCGTTCGATGCAGGGGGCAGGGCCATTGCGACTCCAGGCTGGAAGGGTGGCTGCAGTATATGAGAATGATTCGTAATTGCAATCAACGCCACCCACCCTACAGATCGAAGTCGTAGTCGATGATCACCGGCGCGTGGTCGGAAAAGCGCTGCTGCAGGTAGATGTGCTCGCGCCTCGCGCGGGCAGCGATCCCCGGCGTGGCCAGGTGGTAGTCCAGCCGCCAGCCGACGTTGTTGGCGCGCGCCTGGCCGCGGTTGCTCCACCATGTGTACTGGTCGGGCCGGGCGTTCAGCGTGCGGAAGACGTCGACCAGCCCGCCCTCGGTCAGGAGTCGGGTCATCCAGGCACGCTCCTCGGGCAGGAAGCCGCTGTTCTTCTGGTTGCCGCGCCAGTTCTTCAGGTCGATCTGCTGGTGCGCGATGTTGATGTCGCCGACCAGGACGAACTCGCGCCGCGACCTGCGCGCCATCAGCTGCGGGTACAGCCGTTCGAGAAAGCGGAACTTCGCGGCCTGGCGTTCCTCGCCGCTGGAGCCGCTGGGGAAATAGCAGCTGATGATGCTCAACCTGCGCTGCGGCGTGTCGTAGCGGGCCTCCACGAAGCGCCCTTCGGCGTCGAACTCCGCATCACCGAAGCCCATGCTCACATCGCTGGGCTCCTTGAGACTGTATAGCCCGACCCCCGCGTAACCCTTGCGCTCGGCAAAGTGGAAATGCCCCGCCAGCGGCCCCAGCCGGTCGAACCTGCCGGCCACGTCCGCGTGCTGGGCGCGCACTTCCTGCACCCCCATACAATCGGCGCCCAGTCCCTGCGCCCACTCGAGAAAGCCCTTGGCAGCGGCCGAGCGAATGCCGTTCAGGTTCAGCGAGACGAGGCGAAACACCGAGGATCTTTCATGAGCATGCCGCCGCCTTCCGAAGCCCTGGCTCGGGACTTCGTGCATTTCGCGGTGCGCTGCGGCGTGCTGCGCTTCGGCGAGTTCAAGACCAAGGCCGGGCGTTTGTCGCCTTATTTCTTCAATGCCGGCCTGTTCAACGATGGCGAACGTCTGAGCCGCCTCGGCGAATTCTATGCACGCCGCCTGCTCGAGTCGGGGCTGGCGTTCGACATGCTGTTCGGGCCGGCCTACAAGGGCATCACGCTGGCTTCGGCGGTGGCGGTGGAACTGGCGCGGCTGGGCCGCAACGTGCCCTTCGCCTACAACCGCAAGGAGGCCAAGGACCACGGCGAGGGCGGTGTGCTGGTCGGCGCGCCGGTGGCCGGGCGCGTGCTGATCGTCGACGACGTCATCTCCGCCGGCACGTCGGTGCGCGAATCGGTGCGCCTGCTGCAGGCCGCCGGCGCACGGCCCTGTGGCGTATTGATCGCCCTGGACCGTCAAGAACGCGCCACCGAGGGCGATAAGGACGTGGAGTGGTCGGCGGTGCAGTACATCACGCGGAACCTGCAACTGAATGTGGCCGCGATTGCGACGCTGAACGACTTGTTGCAGTATCTGAAGTCCACCGAAGACCCGGCACTGCAGGTCTTCGCCCAGCCGGTGCAACGCTACCGCGATCGATACGGAGTCTGAATGCGCGTCTCGGACTGTGGGGCCCTGTTTCCGATGCTGCTGCTGGC
>DAORHX010000127.1:0-4528 GCA_035438245.1 Rubrivivax sp. | reverse complement strand
GCTGGCATCTATTCGTGCATCGACGACCAGGGTCGCAGGATCACCGCTGACCGCCCGATCGCCAGCTGCTCCGCCAAGGAGCAGCGCGTGCTCAACAAGGACGGCTCGTTGAAGGCGGTGCATCCGCCGACGCTGACCGTCGAGGAACGCGCCGAGAAGGAGGCTGCCGAGCGCAAGGCGGCCGAAGCGCGCGCCGCGCATGCCGATGCGGTGCGGCGCGATCGCAACCTGCTGGCGCGCTACCCGAACGAGGCACCGCACCGCAAGGCGCGCGAGGCGGCGCTGGACACGGTGCGCGTGGCCATGAAGGCCAGCGAAAAGCGGCTGCACGACCTGGCGGTCGAACGCAAGCCGCTGCTCGACGAAGCCGAGTTCTACATCGGCAAGGCGCTGCCGCCGAAGCTGCGATCGCAGCTCGATGCCAACGATGCCGCGGCGGCCGCGCAGCGCGAAGCGATGGTCGGCCAGGAGGCCGAGCTCGAACGGGTCACCCGGCTGTACGACGCCGAGCTGGCGCGGCTGAAGCTGTTGTGGGCCGGCGCGGTGCCCGGCTCGATGGGGCCGATCACGTCGCAGCGCCTGCCCTCGCCGGTGGCGGCGAGCGCGTCGAACCTGAAGGCGTCGACGCTGCGCTGATCCAGTTCAGCCGAGCTTGCGCTTGAGCAGCTCGCTGGCCTGGGCCGGATTGGCCTTGCCCTGGCTGGCCTTCATCACCTGACCGACCAGCGCGTTGAAGGCCTTGTCCTTGCCGGCGCGGTATTCGTCGACCGACTTGCCATTGGCGGCGATGACGGCGTCGACGATGGCTTCCAGCGCGCCGGCGTCGCTCATCTGCTTCAGGCCGCGGGCTTCGATCAGTGCATCGACCTGGCTGGCCGCCGCACCGGCCTCGCCGGACCACAGCGCATCGAGCAGCTGGCGCGCGCCGTTGTTCGACACCGTGCCGTCGATCACGCGACGGATCAGCGCCGCCAGCGTCTGCACCGGCACCGGCATGTCGGCGATGTCGCGGGCCTCGGCATTCAGGCGCTTGCTGACCTCGCCCATCAGCCAGTTCGCGGCCAGTTTCGCGCTGCCGCAGGCGTCGCGCAGCGCCTCGTAGGTGCGCGCGAAGGCCAGGCTCTGCGTCATCAGCGCGGCGTCGGCGGCGGCCAGGCCGTCGGCGCGCTGGAAGCGCTCGGCCATCGCGCCCGGCAGCTCGGGCATCCCGGCCTGGACGCGCTCGACCCACTGCGGTGCGATCACCAGCGGCGGCAGGTCCGGGTCGGGGAAGTAGCGGTAGTCGTGCGCGTCCTCCTTGCTGCGCATCGCCCGTGTCTCGCCGCTGTCGGGGTCGAACAGCACGGTGGCCTGCTCGACGGCCAAGCCGTCCTCGATGCGGTCGATCTGCCACTGCAGCTCGAAATCGATGGCCTGCTGCAGGAAGCGGAAGCTGTTCAGGTTCTTCACCTCGCGCCGCGTGCCGAGCTCGGCGCCGGGGCGACGCACCGACACGTTGGCGTCGCAGCGGAAGCTGCCCTCCTGCATGTTGCCGTCGCACACGCCGAGCCACACAACCAGCGCGTGCAGCGCCTTCGCATACTCGACCGCCTCGGCGCTGCTGCGCATGTCGGGCTCGCTGACGATTTCCAGCAGCGGCGTGCCGGCGCGGTTCAGGTCGATGCCGGTCTGCCCGGCATAGTCCTCGTGCAGCGACTTGCCGGCGTCTTCCTCGAGGTGCGCGCGCGTCAGGCGGATGCGCCTGGACTGCGCGCCGACACGGATGTCGACATGGCCGCCCTGCACCACCGGGATCTCGTACTGGCTGATCTGGTAGCCCTTCGGCAGGTCCGGGTAGAAGTAGTTCTTGCGCGCGAAGATCGACAGCGGCGCGATCTTCGCGTCGACCGCCAGGCCGAAGCGGATCGCGCGCTCGACCGCGCCGCGGTTCAACACCGGCAGCGTGCCCGGCAGCGCCAGGTCGACCGCGCAGGCCTGCGTGTTCGGCGCCGCGCCGAACTGCGTCGATGCACCCGAGAAGATCTTGCTGCGCGTCGACAGCTGGGCGTGCGTCTCCAGGCCGATGACGACCTCGAAGCCACGGATCAACGGCACCGCGCTCATCGACAAACCTCCATGCGCCGCACTGCGGTGCGGGCCCCGCCTTCGACCGTGGCCGCGCGGCGGCTCATGACGCGCTCACGCCGGCCGGCGCGCGGTTGTGCCAATCGGTGGCCTGCTGCAGCGCGTGCGCTGCGTGCAGCAGCCGGCCCTCGTCGAAGTAGTTGCCGACCAGCTGCAGCCCCACCGGCATGCCGCCTTCGCCCAGGCCGGCCGGCACGCTCATGCCGGGCAGCCCGGCCAGGCTGGCGGGCAGCGTGAAGATGTCGGCCAGATAGGCCTTGACCGGATCGTCCACCTGCTCGCCGAGCTTCCACGCGACCGTGGGCGCCACCGGCCCGGCGATCAGGTCGCAGTCCTCGAAGCAGGCCTGGAAGTCGTCGGCGATCATGCGGCGCAGCTTCTGCGCCTGCAGGTAGTAGGCGTCGTAGTAGCCGTGGCTGAGCACGTAGGTGCCGATCATGATGCGGCGTTTGACCTCGACGCCGAAGCCTTCGCTGCGGCTCTTCTTGTACATGTCGAGCAGGTCGGTGTACTTCGCTGCGCGGTGGCCGTAGCGCACGCCGTCGAAGCGCGACAGGTTCGAGCTCGCCTCGGCCGGCGCGATGATGTAGTAGACGGGAATCGACAGCTCGGTGCGCGGCAGGCTGACGTCGACCAGCGTGGCACCGAGCTGTTCCAGCTCGGCCAGCGCGGCGCGCACCGCGCCCGCGACGTCGGCGGCCAGCGCGGCGGGGAAGAACTCGCGCGGCAGCCCGATGCGCAAGCCCTGCAGCGGCTTTGCCGCGCTGGCGCCGGCGCGCGGCTGCAGCATCTGCGCATGGAAGTCCTGCGCCGGGCGCTCGGCGCTGGTGGCGTCGCGCGCGTCGAAGCCGCTCATCGCCGACAGCAGCAACGCGCAATCCTCGGCGCTGCGCGCCAGCGGCCCGGCCTGGTCGAGGCTGGAGGCGAAGGCGACCATGCCGAAGCGCGAGCACACGCCGTAGGTCGGCTTGATGCCGGTGACGCCGCTGAAACTGGCCGGCTGGCGGATCGAGCCGCCGGTGTCGGTGCCGGTCGCCGCCGGCACCAGCCGCGCCGCCACCGCGGCGGCCGAGCCGCCCGACGAACCGCCGGGAACACGCTGCAGATCCCACGGATTGCGCGCCGGCCCGAAAGCCGAGTTCTCGTTCGCCGAGCCCATCGCGAACTCGTCGCAGTTCAGCTTGCCCAGCGTCACCATGCCGCCGGCCGACAGCCTGGCCACCACCGTGGCGTCGAACGGGCTGGCGTAGCCGGCCAGCATCTTCGAGCCGGCGGTCGACGGCAGCCCGCGCGTCACGAAGATGTCCTTGTGCGCGATTGGCACGCCGGTCAGCGGCCCGGCCTGGCCGCGCGCGCGGCGGGCATCGGCTTCGCGCGCCTGCGCCTGGGCGCGCTGCTCGTCGCGCGCCAGGAACGCACCCAGATGTTCGAAAGCGGCAACGCGCGTGAGCAGATGTTGCGTCAGTTCCACGCTCGACACGTCGCCGGCGGCCAACGCGCGGCCGAGCTGCGCCACCCCCATGTCGTGCAGCGCGCTCATTCGACGACCTTCGGCACGAGGTACAGGCCGTCCTCGACCCGCGGCGCGCTCGCCTGGTTCAGCGCGCGCTGGTCGGTTTCGCTGACGACATCGTCGCGCAGCCGCGAGGCCACGCTGTGCACCGCGGACAGCGGCGTGTACAGCGGCTCGATGCCGCCGGTGTCGACCGCGCTCATGCGTTCGACGATGCCGAAGAAATCGTTCAACTGCTTCAGCATCGCATTGCGCTCGGCGGGCGACAGCTCGAGCCGCGCCAGCATCGCGATGCGGTTTACGTCCTCGGGTTTCAGCGACATGACAAGGCGGGTGGGTGGGTGCGACGCAGCACCGTCCGGCGGCTGCGACGCGTGGTTCCGAGGGCTTGGAACCGGGATCGATGAGGTATTATCCCCGGTTATCCCCTGTGCCCTGGGGCGGTGTACGACTGCAAGGCCGCCGAACCCATGTTGTCGCTGCCGCCGCCCTTGTCCTCGATGCAACCCCAGGGCCCGACGCCGATGCCACCGTCGCCGATGCACCGTGCGCTGCAGCGCTGACGGCGCCTCCGTCCATCGCCCCACCCGAACATGTTCGCATCCCTGCGCCGCTACTTCTCCACCGACCTCGCCATCGACCTGGGCACCGCCAACACGCTGATCTACGTGCGCAGCAAGGGCATCGTGCTCGACGAACCCTCGGTCGTGGCCATCCGCCACGAAGGCGGCCCGCACGGCAAGAAGACGATCCAGGCGGTCGGCGCCGAGGCCAAGGCGATGCTCGGCAAGGTGCCTGGCAACATCGAGGCCATCCGCCCGATGAAGGACGGCGTCATCGCCGACTTCACCGTCACCGAGCAGATGCTCAAGCAGTTCATCAAGATGGTGC
>DAORHX010000126.1:0-9270 GCA_035438245.1 Rubrivivax sp. | reverse complement strand
GGCGCGCGCCAGCGTGCGTGACAGCGTGTCGTCGAACACGCGGCGCGCCTCGGCGTGCAGCGGGGCTGCGGCCAGCAGCGTGCGCAGATGCCGGTCCAGCGCCGGCAGCGAGCCTTCGCGGCGGATCGCGCGCAGCACGTCCAGCGCGACGATGTTGCTGGTGCCTTCCCAGATCGAGCCCAGGTGCGCGTCGCGCACCAGTCGCGCGTCGGCCCAGTCCTCGATGTAGCCGCAGCCGCCGCGCACCTCCATCGCGTCGCCCGTGACCTTGCGCGCATCGCGGCAGGCGCGGAACTTGATCAGCGGCGTCAGGATGCGCACCAGCGCATGGGCCGCGTGGTCGCCGTCATCGGCGCGGCGCAGCGCCTCGGCCGTCTGGAACACCATCGTGCGCGCCTGTTCGGCCGGCAGCAGCAGCTTCGCCAGCTGGCGGCGCATCAGCGGCAGCTCGATCAGCTTGCGGCCGAAGGCGTGGCGCTCGCGGGCGACGAACAGCGCCTCGCCGACGGCGCGGCGCATCAGCCCGGCGGCGCGCACGCCGTTGGACAGCCGCGAGTTGTTGACCATGTCGGCCATCTGCTGGAAGCCGCGGCCGGCCTCGCCGACGAGGAAGGCGCGGGCGCCTTCGAGGCGGATCTCGCCGCTGGCCATCGAGCGCGTGCCCAGCTTGTCCTTCAGCCGCACGATGCGGTAGGCATTGGCCGATCCGTCGGGCAGCTGGCGCGGCAGCAGGAACAGCGACACGCCCTGCAAGCCGCCGGGCGCAGCGTCGATGCGCGCCAGCACCATCGCCAGGCCGGCGTCGGGGTTCGAGCAGAACCACTTGTCGCCGTAGAGCCTGTAGGCGTCGCCGTCGGGCACGGCGCGCGTCGCGGTGGCGCCGACGTCGGAGCCGGCGCCCTGCTCGGTCATGAACATCGCGCCCTGATGCAGCTCGTCGAAAGCCTGCGTCGTCAGGCTCGGCAGGTAGCGCTCGACCAGCTCCGGCGCGCCGAACCGGCGCAGCGTGCGCGTCAGCGAGTCGGTCATCGACAGCGGGCAGCACAGCCCGAACTCGGCCTGCACGAACAGGTAGGTCAACGCGTACTTGGCGGCGGCCGGCAGCGGCGCCGGCCAGTCGAAGACGCCGGCGCGGTGCGACATCGCCGCCAGGCCGTAGCGGCCGAAGGCCATGCGCTCCATCTCGACGTAGGCCGGGTGCTTGACGATGCGCTGCGCGTCGATGCCGCTGCGCGTGCGGTGCTCCAGCGTGGGCGGGTTCTTGTCCGCGGTGTGCGCCAGCGTGTCGAGCACGCCGCCGGCCAGGCCGCCCAGCTGGTGCAGCTGCGGCTGCAGCAGCTGCAACACCGGCGCCGGCAGGTACAGCGGCAGCAGCCGGGCCAGGTCGGGGTCGGTGTCGTAGAGGTTGACGCCGTGCTGGTCGGGGACCGCATGCCCGCGAGGCTCGTCCATGTGTCGACTCCTTGCCGAGCCCGGCGCCCGGTGGCCGTCAGTATGCGAGCCTGCGGCCGGCGGGCGGCGGCGCGTCAGCCGGGGATCTCGGGCTCCACCAGCTGGGCCAGCTGCTCCAGCGATTCCTGCCAGCCGAGATAGCACATCTCCAGCGGAATCGCTGCGGGGATGCCGCACTGCTCGATGCGCAGTGCGGTGCCGCAGACCACCGGTGTCAGCGTCACCGTCACCTCGATCGTGCCGGGCAGCGCAGGGTCGTCGAAGCGGTCGGTGTAGCGGATGCGCTCGTGTGGCACCAGCTCCAGGTACTCGCCGCCGAACGCGTGGCCGTGGCCGGTGCCGAAGTTGTGGAACGACATGCGGAAGCCGCCGCCGACGCGTGCGTCCATCTTCTGCACCTGGCAGGTGAAGCCGTGCGGGGGCAGCCACTTGATCATGGCGTCGGCCTCGGTGAAGGCGCGATAGAGCTTCTGCGGCGGGCAACGCAGCACGCGGTACAGGCGGACGGTACGGTCGGACATGGGCGCTCCTCGGTGGCGATGCCGCATGCGCCACGTTCGGCGCGATGCGCTGCGCCAGTCTAGGTGACGTGGGCTGCGGGTGTGCGGGCCGCGATGGCGCGCCGCGCTGCCAGAATCGCGGCATGCAGATCCGCATCGTCGACCAGGCCGTGACGCCGCAGCTGCGCGACTGGATCGTCGCGCAGTCGCGTGCGGGCTTCGGCCACGACGACATCCTGAAGGCGATGCACGGCAGCGGCTGGGACGACGCGGTGGCGCGCGCCGCGTTGGCGCAGACGCTGCCGCTGGCCTTGCCGGTGCCCGAGCCCGACCTGTCGGGTGGGTCGTCGGTGTTGCGCCTGCCCGACCGCGAGGTGCAGGTGCTGCTGACGCTGCAGCGACCCCGGCTGGTGTTGTTCGGCGGCCTGCTGTCGGATGCCGAATGCGATGCGCTGATCGAGCTGTCGCGGCCGCTGCTGGCCCGCTCGCAGACGGTCGAGCGCGGCAGCGGCAGCAGCGAGATCAACGCCGCGCGCACCAGCGACGGCATGTTCTTCGAGCGCGGCGAGGTGCCGCTGGTCGCGCGCATCGAGCAGCGCATCACGGCGCTGCTGCGTTGGCCGGTCGCGCAGGGCGAGGGCCTGCAGATCCTGCGCTACCTCCCGGGTACGCAATACCGGCCGCACTTCGACTACTTCGATCCGGCACTGCCCGGCAGCGCCGCGGTGCTGAAGCGTGGTGGCCAGCGGGTGGCCACGCTGATCATCTATCTGCGCGCGCCGGAGCAGGGCGGCGCGACGATCTTCCCCGATGCGGGGCTGCAGGTGGCGCCGGTCAAGGGCCATGCGCTGTTCTTCAGCTACGACCGGCCGCACGAGTCGAGTGCCACGCTGCACGGTGGTGCGCCAGTGCTCGACGGTGAGAAGTGGGTCGCGACGAAGTGGCTGCGCGAGGGCGCCTTCGGCTGAGGGCGCCCCGCGGCGCGCGCCGCAACTCGATCGCATCACGCAGCAGCCCGAGGTCATGGGTGGCAGGGCCTGTATCCGCGGCATGCGTGTCACGGTCGGTATGGTGGTCGGGCAGATCGGCGCCGGCCACAGCATCGACGAGGTGCTGACCGAGTACCCCTACCTCGAGCGCGAGGACGTCCTGCGGGCGCTGCGCTACGCAGCCTGGCGCGCAGAGGAACGCGAGATCGAGATCGCCAGCGCATGAGGCTGCTGGTGGACATGAACCTGTCGCCGCGGTGGGTCGATCGGCTGACCGATGCAAGGCGCGTTGCAGTTGTGCCTGGGCCGCGAACTGGGCCTGCGCTTCGGCGCTGGGTGCGTTCTTGACGTGCGCTGGCCGGCCAAGGCACGTTGCCCCGCCGCTCATTCAGCAGCCGATGATGTGCAGGCAGCGCACGAGCCGGACCCATCAAGCAACCGCCGCGGATCCGGCTCTGCCGGTCCGCCGGCGGTGCCCCCTTGAAGGGGGCGCGCGAAGCGCGAAGGGGGTGGCTCAAATCACCGCGTCTTGCCGCGAAAGATCCAGTACACGCCGATGGTGTAGGCGGCGATCACCGGCAGCACGAACAGCCCCGCGCCCCAGAACAGGAAGCTCAGCGAGGCCTCGGGCGCCGCCGCGTCGGCCACGGTGATGGCATAGGGCACCATGTACGGCCAGTACATCACGCCCAGGCTCAGGTAGGCGGCGGCGAAGAACGCCACCGTCAGCACGAAGGGCAGGGCGTCGTGGCGCGCGCCGGCGGCCGGCAGCGCCAGCAGCGCGGCCGCGCCCAGCAGCGGAAAGACCAGGCCCCAGGGGCGCAGGTGCAGGTTGCTGCGTGCCAGCACGCTGTGGTCCAGCGTCATCAGGAAGGCCAGTGCCAGGGTCAGCGCCAGGCCGCCGGCCAGCCAGCGCACGCGCCGCAGCGCCCAGGCGCGCAGCGCGCCGTCGGTCTTCATCACCAGCCAACCGGCGCCGAGCAGCGCATAACCCAGCACCAGGCCGATGCCGGTGAACACCGGGAACGGCGCCAGCCAGTCGAAGGCGCTGCCGGCGAACTGGCCGTCGGCCACCGGGATGCCGCGCATCATCGCGCCCACCGCCGCGCCCTGCACGAAGGCGGCGACGGCCGAGCCAAGGCAGAAGCCCCAGTCCCAAAAAGCGCGCAGCCGCGTGCTGTGCAGCCTGAACTCGAAGGCCACGCCGCGGAAGATCAGGCCGAACAGCAGCAGCAGCACCGGCAGGTAGAAGGCGCCCAGGAACACCGCATAGACGGCAGGGAAGGCGGCGTACAGGCTGGCGCCGATGACCACCAGCCAGGTCTCGTTGCCGTCCCAGAAGGGCGCGATCGAATCCATCATGCGCGTGCGTTCGGCCTCGTCGGCATGCAGGCCGAAGAGGATGCCCACGCCCAGGTCGAAGCCGTCGAGCACCACGTAGACGCCGATCGCCACGG
Source organism: Rubrivivax sp. (assembly GCA_035438245.1). GTDB lineage: Bacteria > Pseudomonadota > Gammaproteobacteria > Burkholderiales > Burkholderiaceae_C > Rubrivivax. The sequence goes on along the minus strand of DAORHX010000126.1, from coordinate 4,872 downwards.
CGATCACGCCGGCCCAGAACAGCGCCAGGTTCGAGGCGTCCATCTTCAGTCGCGGCTCGTGGCGATGGCCATCGGCCGCTGCGGCGTGGCGCCCGGCGGCAAGGGCAGCGGCGCGGCCGGGCCGCGCTGCAGCAGCTTGTAGATGTAGCGCACGCCAAAGCCCACCAGCACCGTGTACACCCCCACGTAGCCGAGCAGCGAGACCAGCACGTCGATGCCGCGCAGCGACGGCGTCACCGCATCGGCGGTGCGCAGCAGGCCGTAGACCACCCAGGGCTGGCGCCCGACCTCGGCGGTGAACCAGCCGCTCAGCACCGCGACGAAGCCGCTGGGGAAGGACAGGAAGCCGCACCACAGGAACCAGCGTGCGTGTTCCAGCCGGCCGCGCCAGCGCAGCCACAGGCCGAACCACGAGATCGCCAGCATCAGCAGCCCCATGCCGACCATGAGGCGGAAGGCGAAGAAGGGGATCAGCACCGGCGGCCGGTCTTCCTTGGCGAAGTCGGTCAGCCCCACCTCGCGCGAATCCCAGGTGCCGGATGCAATGAAGCTGCCCAGCCGCGGCACGGTGATGGCGAACAGGTTGCGCTCGTTGGCCTCGTCGGGCCAGCCGATCAGCACCTCGGCCGCCGGCTGCTCGGCGTGCCAGCGCGCCTCGATGGCCGCGAACTTGGCCGGCTGGTGCCGGTGCACGACGTCGCCGGCGAGGTGGCCGACGAAGAGCTGGACCGGGATCAGCAGCGCCACCAGCCCCAGCCCCCAGTGCAGCATCAGCCGGCCCTCGTCGCGGTGCACGCCGCGCAGCAGGTACCAGGCGCCGGTGGCGACGATGCACATGCCGGTGGTCAGGAAGGCGGCCAGCAGCATGTGCGGCCAGCGCACCAGCATCACCGGGCCGGCGACGATGGCCCACCAGTCGGCAGGCACGATGCGGCCAGCCTCGATGGCGTGGCCCAGCGGCACCTGCATCCAGCTGTTGTTGGCCATGATCCAGAACGACGAGAACATCGTGCCCAGCGACACCATGCAGCAGGCGAACAGGTAGAAGCGCGGCGACACGCGCTCGCGGCCGAGCAGCATCACGCCGAAGAAGCTGGCCTCGAGCATGAAGGCGGTGAAGGCCTCGTAGCCGAGCAGCGGCCCCTGGATGGAGCCCATGCGCTCGGCGAGCACACCCCAGTTGGTGCCGAACTGGAAGGCCATGACGATGCCGGTGACCACGCCCATGCCGAAGGACACGGCGAAGACCTTCATCCAGAAATCGAACACGCGGCGGTAGATGGCGCGTCCGCTGCCTAAATGCGCCGCCTCCAGCACCGCCAGCCACGCCGCCAGGCCGATGGTGAAGGCCGGGAAGATGATGTGGAAGCTGATGACGAAGGCGAACTGGATGCGCGACAGCAGGACGGGGTCGAGGTCCATCGAGGGCAGGGCGAGGCGTGCAGCGGGCCGCCGAAGCATGCCACAGCGATGGCGGCCGTCGCCCTACCGCAGGAAGCCGGCGAAGAACGCCGCCAGTTCGTCGTAGCCGTGCAGCGGCAGCACGTGGGCGGTGTACTGGTCGGGGCGCACCACCACCATGCAGCCACGCTCGCGGTCGATGCCGCGCAGGTCGAAGATGTCGCCGGCGCACTTGTGGTCGACGCAGAAGACCTTCTCGTGGTCCTGCAGGCCGAGCCTGCCGGTCTTCGGCTTCAACAGCGGCGGCATGTTCTCGTAGGCCAGCTGCTCGAAGGTCTGCTGGAAGACGGCGCGCAGGTCGATCAGCGCATCGATGTCCTCGCCCTTGCGCGTGTGCCTGAGCACCGGGGAGCGGGGGTCCGTCTGCAGCCAGTGCGCGAGCTGGTGGATCGCCGAACCGGGGTCCGCGCGGTCCGCCCTGGGAGCGAAGGCATAGATGCGCCAGCGTGCGTCGGCCTCGGCGACATGGCCGAGCTGCATCTGCTTGGCGTCGCACAGCCGCACCACCGGCGCCGAATGGAAGCGGCGGCCGATCTCTTCGCCCTTGGCCAGCGCCTGGTGCGTCGCCGGGCCGAAGAGCAGCGACGCGTCGTACTTGACGGCGGTGCCGCCGGTGAATTCGAGGTTCTGCTTGAACTGGCGGATGATGCGCGGCTCGTGCGAGCCGTCGCGCTCTTGCGCGGTGGTGGGCGCCGACATGATGCGCGCCCATTCGTGGTCGGTGTCGACCAGGCGCTTGGCTTCGGTGCGGCGCTCGGTGGTGTAGCTGCGCAGCAGGCGGGCGTCGGCCCGCCCCTGCAGCACGTGCACCAGCTTCCAGCCCAGGTTGAAGGTGTCCTGCATCGACACGTTCATGCCCTGCCCGGCCTTGGGCGAGTGCGTGTGGCAGGCATCACCGGCGATGAACACCCGCGGGTCGCGGTCGGCGCCTTCGGGCACGTCGTCGAACTTGTCGGTGATGCTGTGGCCGATGTCGTAGATCGACCACCAGACCACCTCCTTCACGTCCAGCGTGTAGGGCCGCATGATGCGGTTGGCCGCGGCGATCATGTCGTCCTGGGTGAACTTGCGGCTCGCCGCCTTTTCGTCCGGCTTGAGCTTGTCGAGCTCGACGTACATGCGGAACACGTAGCCGCCTTCGCGCGGCAGGATCAGCACGTTGCCCTCGCTGGCCGAGGACACCAGGCACTTCTGCCGCACGTCGGGGAAATCGGTGTTGGCCAGGATGTCCATCACGCCCCAGGCCTGGTGCGCGGCGTCGCCGTGCAGCACGCCGCCGATCGCCTTGCGCACGGCAGAATGGGCGCCGTCGCAGCCGACCACGTAGTTCGCCCGCACGGTGCGGGTGGCCCACCAGTTGACGCCGCTGGCGTCCTTCAGCGTCACGCTCACCGGCTGGTCGTCGGCGGCGGGGTCCACCGACAGGCCCACCACCTCCCAGCTGTAGTCGGGTTCCAGGCGCGACGGCGAGTTCTTCATCACTTCGAGGAACAGCTCGTGCAGCCGCGCCTGGTTGATCAGGATGTGCGGCATCTCCGAGCTGTCGTCGGCCACGTCCTGCACCCGGCCGACGCGCCGGATGTGTGCGGGGTTGGCCGGGTCCGGCATCCAGAACGCCGTCTGGTTGACCCAGTAGGTTTCGCGCTTGACCTTGTCGGCGAAGCCGAAGGCCTGGAACATCTCCATGGTGCGCGTGTTGATGCCGTCGGCCTTGCCCTTGACGATGTTGCAGGGCATGCGCTCGACGATCATCGTCTCGATCTCGGGGAACTGCGCCAGCTGCGCGGCCAGGCAAAGGCCCGCCGGCCCGGTGCCGGCGATCAGCACGTCGACCTGCTCGGGCAGAGGCTCGTTCGTGCCGCGGTTGCGCCGGTTGGGCGCGGCCTGCTTGACGTCGGGGTTGCCGCCTCTGAAGCCATCCTTGTAGAACTGCATCGCCAGTCTCCCTGGGTTGAAGGGCGCCATGAACGAGCTGCCGGCGCGCCGACGAATAGTAGCTGTACTTACTATGAGTCGTCAAGACTGTATGTATAGTTATCAATTGGCGCCGCAGCCGGCGCAAACGGAGCGCAGCGATGGACACACTCGACATGGCGGGGCACCTGATCCGCCGCCTGCACCAGCAGTCGACGCAGGTGTTCGTGCAGCGGACCCAGGCCGCGGGCTTCGACCTGACGCCCGTTCAGTTCGTCGCGCTGGATGCCATCCATGCCCACCCGGCCACCGACCAGGCGCGCGTCGCCGAGCTGATCGCCTACGACCGGGCGACCATCGGCGGCGTCATCGATCGCATGGAGCAGAAGGGCTGGATCCATCGCGTCGTCAGCGAACGCGACCGCAGGGCGCGCGAGCTGTCGTTGACGGCCGAGGGCCGGCGCGTCCGTTCAGCGCTGCTGCCGATCGTTCGCGACCTGCAGGACGAGATCCTTCAGGCGCTGAGCGATGCAGACCGCGCGCGCTTTCTGAAGCTTGCGCGGCAGGCCGTGCGGGCGTAGGCGCAACGCGCCCAATCGCTCGAGCTGGACCAGCCGGATTGCGCTGGTCTTCATCGCCAAGCCAATGCGTCATCAGCGCGTCCGAATGGCCGCGACCGAGATTTCAGTGACCCGCTCCTGGATAGGCGCAGTCGAGCGCTGCGGCGATCCGATGCAGCTTCATGTCGCGGGTCCATAGCTTCGCACCCTGGGTCAATGCCACCGACGCCAGAAGGTGGACATCGACATACCCGATGCCTTTGCCGTGAAGCGCATGGCGCTCGATGAACTGCAGCACCTCGTCGCCGTCGGCCACCACGGCGGGCGGTAGATCCTGCAGAAGTTCGAGAATCGACTCGCGCTCGCGCAGACTTCCGCAAGCGATCTCGCCCACCACGAACGGATGCATCACGACGGACGAGCGCTCGAGCAGTTCGACGAGCCCTGGATCGCCGCGGCGAAGGTGATCGACCCACACGGACGTGTCGACCAGAATCAAGCCGGCTTCTCCGTGCGCCTGCGCGGCGCGGCCTTCAACGCCGGCTGTGTGCCCCCCAAGCGGGCCAGGCGCTTCGCGCTCTCCCTCTCGATGAGCGCCTTCAACCCTTCGCTCAAGATGGCGGTCCGATCCATAGTGCCGGCCAACCGGGTGGCCTTGGCCAGCAAGTCGTCATCGATGTTGACGGTCGTTCGCATGTTGTGGCCCTTCTTGGATCAGCACGAATCTAGCATCATTTGATGCCGTCAGTGATGCCGCCCTGGGGACGAGACGGGACTCGTCTGCAGCCCTGTGTCAAGCGTGACTCTCGAATCAGCAGACTCTCCCACTCGACGGAATGGCCGGCACGACGATGCCGAGAAACTGCCTGTCGCCGTCTACAGCGTAAGCGTGCGGCAGAGGCCCTCTGGAAACTCGACTACTGTACGAGCACGATGG
>DAORHX010000125.1:0-9305 GCA_035438245.1 Rubrivivax sp. | reverse complement strand
TCTCGGTCACCAGCTTGCAGTAGCGCTCGGTGTTGGCGTCGTCCAGCGGCGCGTCGACCTCGTCGAGCAGGCAGAAAGGCGCCGGATTCAGCTGGAAGATGGCGAACACCAGCGCGATCGCGGTCAGCGCCTTCTCGCCACCGGACAGCAGGTGGATCGTGCTGTTCTTCTTGCCGGGCGGCTGCGCCATCACCTGCACGCCGGCGTCGAGGATCTCGTCGCCGGTCATCACCAGCCGCGCGCTGCCGCCGCCGAACAGGCTCGGGAACATGCGGCCGAAGTGGTCGTTGACCTGCGTGAAGGTCTGGCCGAGCAGCTCGCGCGTCTCCAGGTCGATCTTGCGGATCGCGTCCTCCAGCGTGGTCATCGCCTCCAGCAGGTCGGCGTTCTGCGCGTCGAGGAAGGTCTTGCGCTCGCGCGAGGCCGTCAGCTCGTCCAGCGCCGCCAGGTTGACCGCGCCGAGCGCCGCGAGCTCGCGGTTGAGCCGGTCGATCTCGCCCTGCAGCCCCCACAGCTTGACGCCGCCGTCCTCGATGCCCTGCGCCAGCGCCGCCAGGTCGACCTGGGCGGCGTTCAGCTGCTCGATGTACTGCGCCCCGCCGAGCTGCGCCGCCTGCTGTTCGAGCTGCAGCCTGGTCAGCGCCTCGCGCATCGGCTCGAGGCTGCGCTCGAAGCCCAGGCGCTGCTCGTCGGCAGCGCGCAGCCGGGCGCTGAGGTCGTCGTACTGGCTGCGCGCCGCGGCCAGCGCCTGCTCGCGCTGCAGCCTGAAGGCCAGCGCGGTCTGCAGCCCGGCCTGCGCGGCCGCATCGTCCAGGCCGGCCAGCTCCTCGCCGATCTGCGTGGCGGCCTGCTCGTTGGCCGCCACCTGCTCGCGCGCGGTCTCGATCGCACGCTGCAGCTCGGCACGCCGCGCCAGCAGCGTGCGCGACTGGAACGCCGCCTCCTGCGCCTGGCGCTCGAGCGTGCGCAGCTGCTCGCGCGCGCCGTCGAGCTGGCGCTGCGCGGCGATGACCGCGTCGTCCAGATCGCTGTGGCGCTGCTGCGCATCGGCCAGCTGCAGGTCCAGTTCCTCGAAGCGCGCTTCGGCCAGGCTGCGACGTTCGCGCAGCTGGTCGAGCTGCGCACCGACCTCGGCGAGCTCGCCGTCGAGCTGGCTGCGCCGCGCCTGGCTGGCCTCGGCCTGCTGCGACAGCCGCAGCAGCTCGACCTGCGTCTGATGGGCCAGCGTCTGCGCCTCGGCCGCTTCGCGGCGTGCGCCGGTCAGCCGCGAGGCCGCCTCGGTGTAGGCCGCCTCGCTGCGCACGCTGGCGCCGCGCGCCTCGTCCGCCATCAACCCCTGCGCGCGATGCTGGCGCTCGAGGTTCTCGATCTCCTGCTGCCGCGCCAGCATGCCGGCCTGCTCGGAGTCGGGGGCATAGAAGCTGACCGCGTACTGCGACACCGCATGACCTTCGCGCGACATGATGACCTCGCCGTGCGTCAGCTGGCTGCGCGCGGCCAGCGCGTCGTCCAGGCTGGCCGCGGTGTAGACGCCCTCGAGCCAGTCGTTCAGCAGCGCCTGCAGCCCGGCGTCGTTCAGCCGCAGCAGCTCGGCCAGCCGTGGCAGCGTGCGGTGCGTGTCGACATGCACGCCGGCATCGGACGAATAGAAGGCCAGCCGCGTCGGCGGGGTGTCGGCGGCGAAGGCGCGCACCGTCTCCAGGCGCCCGACCTGCAGTGCATTCAGCCGCTCGCGCAGCGCCGCCTCGAGCGCGGTTTCCCAGCCGGGCTCGATGTGCACGCGGGTCCACAGCCCCTGCAGGCTGTCCAGCCCGTGCTTGACCAGCCACGGCTTTAGCCTGCCGCTGCTCTGCACCTTGTCCTGCAACGCACGCAGCGCCTCCAGCCGCGCACCGAGCTCGGCCTGGCGCGAGCCTTCGTTCGCGGCCGACCGTGCATGCTCGCGCCGCTGCTCGTCCAGCGCCTGCAGCTGCTCGCCGAGCTCGTGCAGCCGCGCCTCGGCCAGCTGATGGCCGTCCTGCAGCGACGCGCTGTCGCGCTTCAGCTGCTCCAGCCGCTGCAGGTCGGGCTGCGCCAGGCCCTGGCGTTCACTGCCCAGGCGCTCGCTGCGCTGCTGCTGCTGGCGCAGCTGCTCGTCCACGCTGCGGCTTTCGGCCGCCAGCACCTGGATCTGCTGCTGCACCTGCGCCACCTCGGTGCGCTGCTGGTTGCTGCGCGTCTGGGCGTCGCGCAGCGCATCTTCCAGGCCCGGCAGCTGCTGCGCCTGTTCGTCGGCCTGCGCGGCCTGCAGCGCGGACTGTTCCTCGGCCGCTTGCAGCGCCTCGGCGATGCGCTGCAGCTCGGCGTCGGCGTCGGCCTGTCGTGTCGCCCACTGCTCGTTCTGTGAGCGCAGGTCGTTCAGCCGTGACTGCGCGCGCTCGCGGCCGTCGACGACGTAGCGGATGCGTTCTTCCAGCCGGCTGACCTCGAGCGCGGCCTCGGCGAGCTCGCCCTGGCGCTGGTGCAGCGCGTCGCCGCCGGCGTAGTGCATCGCGCGCACGCTTTCCAGCTCCGCCTCGACATGGCGCAGCTCGGCCATGCGCGCTTCCAGCGCGTTGCTCGACTCCAGCAGCGCGGCATGCGCGCGTTGCTCGTCGGCCGCGGCGTCGCGGTGCTTCAGGAACCAGAACTGGTGCAGCTTCAGCTGGCCCTGCTGCTGCAGCTGCCGGTATTGCTGTGCCACCTCGGCCTGCTTCTCCAGCTTCTCGAGGTTGGCGTTCAGCTCGCGCAGGATGTCCTCGACGCGCGTCAGGTTCTCGCGCGTGTCCTTCAGCCGGTTCTCGGTCTCGCGGCGCCGCTCCTTGTACTTGGAGACGCCGGCCGCTTCCTCGAGGAACAGCCGCAGCTCCTCGGGGCGCGATTCGATGATGCGGCTGATCGTGCCCTGGCCGATGATCGCGTAGGCGCGCGGGCCGAGGCCGGTGCCCATGAACACGTCCTGCACGTCGCGGCGGCGCACCGGCTGGTTGTTGATGTAGTAGCTGCTGGTGCCGTCGCGCGTCAGCACGCGCTTGACGGCGATCTCGGTGAACTGGTTCCACGGCCCGCCGGCGCGGGCGTCGCTGTTGTCGAACACCAGTTCGACGCTGGCGCGGCCGGCCGGCTTGCGCTGGCCCGAGCCGTTGAAGATCACGTCCTGCATCGACTCGCCGCGCAGCTCGCTGGCCTTGCTCTCGCCGAGCACCCAGCGCACCGCATCCATGATGTTCGACTTGCCGCAGCCGTTCGGGCCGACCACGCCGACACGCTGGCCCGGCAACGCGAAGGTGGTCGGATCGCTGAAGGACTTGAAGCCGGAGAGCTTGATCTGGTTGAGGCGCATGGAAGCGGGGATTCGGGCCTGAAGATCAATCTAAGTATTTGATTTATAACGACTATTCTGCCAAGTCGCGAGGCGCGATCATAACATCGGCTAGAGCAGTTCCTCGGGCACCAGCGGCGCCAGCAGGTCAAGCAGCAGGCGGCTGCCGAAGTCGGTGTCGGGCTCGAAGGCCTCGACATGCAGGTCGCTGTCGCCGGCGGTCCAGTGCAGCGTGCGGCCATCGTCGTCCAGGTGCAGCCGGTACGCGCCTTCGCGCTTCAAGCGGTCGATCAGCGCGTGCACCTCCTCGGCCAGGCCGGGGCTGCGGACCAGCAGGCCGAACTCGGTGTTCACGTGGCGCGAGCGCGGGTCGAAGTTCATCGAACCCAGATAGACCAGGCTGCGGTCGACGAGCGCGGCCTTGGCATGCAGCCTGAGCACCGTGCCGCCGGCGAGCCATTCGCGCAGCACGCGCCCGCCACGCGCCGGGCTCCACTCGTACAGCTCGACGCCCTCGCGCAGCAGCGGGGCGCGATACTTCCTATAGCCCAGGTGCACGGCCGCCTCGTCGGTGGCGGCCAGCGAGTTCGTCAACAGCGTGATGCGCACGCCGCGCTGACGCAGCTCGCGTACGCCGGCCAATCCGCTGCTGCCGGGGATCAGGTAGGGCGAAACAATCAACACCTCGTGCCGCGCCTGCCGGATCGCCTGCGATACGAGCAGCGGCACCTGCGCGCCCGTCATCGCCAGTTGGGCCGGATCGACGGCGCCACGCTCGCTCTCGACCTTCGCGGGCGAGTCGTAGAGCACGGCAGCCGCTGCCAGATGCATCGTCAGGCGGCCCTGGTCGAGTTCCTGCATCACGCCGCTGTCAGCGCGCGTCGCGCTGCGCAACGCAGCGCCTTGCAAGCTGTCGATACCGGCTGCGAGCGCGACGTCGAAGGCCGCCCGCCGCTGCTCGGACGGCCACGGCTCCTCGACCACGCTGCGCAGCTCGTGGCTGTAGTCGCTGTTCCAATACACGTCGAAGGCCAGCGCCATCGGCGGCACCAGCGCACCGGCAGCGAGCACGTCGATGTCGACGAACGAACCCTGTGCCGCGGGCAGGAAGTACGCGTCGGCAATGTTCCGTCCGCCGGCGATCGCCAGCACGCCGTCAGCGATGAACAGCTTGTTGTGCATGCGGCGGCGCGTGCGCTCGCTGCCCAGCGCCGATTCGGCCAGTCGCCCCAGTTGGCTCTCGCGGCCCATCAGGAACGGGTTGAATAGCCGCACCTCGACCCGCGGCGATGCGGCCAGTCCCAGCCACAGGTCGTCGTCGCCGGTGGTGTAGAGGTCATCGAGCAGGACGCGCACCTGCACGCCGCGCGCGGCGGCGTCGCGCAGCGCGCGCATCAATCGGCGCCCGGTGGCGTCAGCCTTGAACTGGTAGTACTGCAGGTCCAGCGACACCTGCGCGCGCTCGATCAGCGCCAACCGCGCCTGCAACGACTCGCTGCCCGAGGCCAGCAAGCGAAATCCGCTGAGCGCGCCCTCCGGCACCGATGCCGCTGCGATGCCCGCCAGCGTGCCCGACCGGGCCGGCGTCAGCGCGTCGGCCCAGCTGCGCTGTGAGACATCGGGCGGCGACATGCAGGCCCCCAGCGCCAGCGACACCAGTGCGCAAAACCAGACCGGCACGACGCGCCACCACAGTCGAGATCGAGGGCAGCTGCACAGGGGCCTTGTCACGGGGCGCGGATGCTAGCATCGCGCCCCTTCGTTTTCCTGGCAACCGCAGCCACGCCGCCATGGCCCGCAAACACGCCAAGCGACCCGCCGGAGGCGCCGCAGCGCAACGACCGGCCCCCGCGGTACCGCCGACGCGGCCGAGCAAGGATCTGCAGGTGTTCCCGAACCCGGCGCCCGAGCGCGACTACCTGATCCGCTTCCAGTTGCCCGAGTTCACCTGCCTGTGCCCGCTGACAGGCCAGCCGGACTTCGCGCACTTCAGCATCGACATGGTGTGCGACAAGCTGTGCGTCGAGCTGAAGAGCCTGAAGCTGTATTTCTGGAGCTACCGCGACGAAGGCGCGTTCCACGAGAAGGTGACCAACACCGTGCTCGACGACATCGTCAAGGCCACCGCGCCGCGCTTCGTCCGCATCAGCGCACGCTGGTACGTGCGCGGCGGCATCTACACCGACGTGGTGGCCGAGTACCGCAAGAAGGGCTGGAAAGCGGCCGAGCCCGTGACGCTGCCGCCGGCGCCGATGGCCACCGGCCTGGGCGGCTGAGCCGATGCCCGGCGCGGCGCTGGGGCTGGACACGCCGCGGCTGCGGCTGCGCCAGTTCGGTGCCGACGACGCGCCGGCCTATGCGGCCCTGTGCGCCGACGCCGAGGTCATGCGCTACATCGGCAGCGGTGCGGTGCAGGCCCCGCCGCAGGCCTGGCGCAGCCTGGCCATGTTCCTCGGCCACTGGCAGCTGCGCGGCTATGGCATGTGGGCGGTGGAGCGTCGCGACAGCGGCGCGCTGATCGGCCGCGTCGGCTTCCACCACCCGCCCGACTGGCCGGACTTCGAGCTCGGCTGGCTGCTGGCGCGCGAGCACTGGGGCCACGGCTATGCGCGCGAAGCCGCCGCAGCGGCGCTGCGCCATGCCTTCGAGGTGCTGCGACGCGACCGCGTGATCAGCCTGATCCGGCCAGGCAACCGGCGCTCGGTCGCCGTGGCCGAAGCCATCGGCGCAAGCCTGCAGGGCCGCGTCGAGCTGCAAGGCGGCGAGGCGCTGGTCTACGAGGCGCGGCGCTGACGATGGCGACGCGCCCGGCCTATCAGAAGTACGAGCTTGCGGTCGGCCCGAGTCGCATCGACGGCCTGGGCGTGTTCGCCGCCGAGCCGATCGCCGCCGCGCGCAAGATCGGCGAGATCCGCGGCGAGTCGATCAGCGTGGCCGATGCGCGCATCCGCGCCACGCGCAGCGAACGCATCATGATCGTCGAGCTGTCGCCGCGGCGCGCGATCGACTTCTCCAAGTCCGCCGATCCGATGCGCTACACGAACCATTCGTGCCAGCCGAACGCACGCCTGAGCATCGAGCACGGCCGCGTCGAGTTCTATGCGCTGCGCGCGATCGCCGCCGGCGAGGAAATCACCGTGCACTACGGCCCGACGCACCACGAAGGCCGGCTGCGCTGCCGCTGCGGCGCGCCCGGCTGCGCCGGGCGGCTGTAGCTACTGCACCGAGATCGCCTTGTCGGTGGCGGTGGCGTCGAACCGCAGCTGCGACGGATAGGCCGGCCACGGCGTGCCGAGCTTGTGCGTGTTCGGGTCGCCACGACGCGCGAACGCACCCAGGCTCGCCATCATCGCCTGCGACAACGCCTCGCGGCCCGGGCGGTTGGCGCTGGAGTTGGCGATGTTCGAGAACAGCGACGGCCCGAAGGTGCCGAACAGGAAGGGCAGATCGAAGGCGTGCGCCGCACCGTAGATGTCGTTGAACGGCGCCGGCTCCTCGTCCCAGTCGAAGCGGTAGTACCAGACGTCGCGCTGCTGCGACTTCAGCGTGTCGAGCACGTTGTTTGCCGCGACCTGCAGGAAAATGGTGTCGAGCGTCTCGGTACGGGCGTTGAAGCCGGTGCCCGTCGTCGTCACCGGCAGGTAGAAGCCGGGGATCCATTGTTCGATGCTGACCTGCGGCGCCGCGTCGGGGTCGTACGCGTACTGGATGTCGAACAGCTGCTTGTCCGTGACCAGACGGCCGCTCGGCCCGCCGAGCAGCGCCAGGAAGGTCGGAAACAGCTTGCCTTCGTCGCGCGTGTTGCCGGCCAGCACCGGCACGCGCAGGTAGTTGCCGGCGGCGATGGCCGCGATCGGGTCGAGCGGCAGCATCACGCCGTCGGGGATCGGGCCGGAGCCGGCAAGACCCAGCGCGGCCAGCTGCGTCAGCAGCGTGAACAGCAGCGACGCTGGCGTCTTGGAGCGCATGTAGGCGGCCACCTGCTCTGGCGTGTGGCTCGCGACCCAGGCGGCAGCGCCCGCAGCGTCGGCGGCGATCCCGTCGGCGATCAGCTGGCGGTACAGCAGCTGCGTGCCCTGCAGGGCGTAGGTCTGTGCCGGGGCCAGCGTCGGGATGCTCCCGGGCGGCAGGTTGCTCGCCAGCGAGATGCCGCCGCTGAGCGGCACCGCGCGATGGAACAGCCGCGGCTTCGCATGCACCGTCGCCGGCGTGGTCAGCAGCGCATAGACATTGATCGCGCCGGCCGACTGGCCCATCAGCGTGACGTTGCGCGGGTTGCCGCCGAAGTTGTCGATGTCGCGCTGCACGAACTGCAGCGCCTTGACGATGTCGAGCAGCGCGAAGTTGCCCGAATCGGCCTGCGCGTCGGCACCGGTCTTCAGCGCGGCCAGGTTGAGGAAGCCGAAGATGCCCAGCCGGTAGTTCACCGACACGACCACGGCGTTGGCCTCGCGCGCCAGCGCCGCACCGTCGTACACCGGGTCGGCGGTGTAGCCGGAGACGTTGCTGCCGCCGTGCACGAAGACGATCACCGGCAGGCCGCGACCGTCGCCGTCATGGTCGTGACCGTGGCCGTGGCCGCGCAGGTCGCGATCGCCGCCGCGCTTGCCGGCCGGCGTCCAGATGTTCAGGTACAGGCAGTCCTCGCTGCCCACGGCCTGGTTCAGCGTCGTGGCAATCGTCTCGTCGTAGCGGTTGTTCGCGCCCGGGCCGTAGATGCGCCCGTACTGCACGCAGGCATTGCCGAAGGCTTGGGTCTTGCGCGTCTTGTGCCAGCGGTCGGGGTCGACGGGTGCCTTCCAGCGCAACTCGCCGACCGGTGCCTTGGCGAAGGGGACGCCCTTCCACGCATAGGTGCCGCTGTTCCTGGAATCGTCGATGCCGAGCACCTTGCCGAAGCGGGTCTGGCGCTCGAGGTCGGCATGGCGGTCGCCGGCCAGGGCCGACAGCGGCGCGGCCAGTGCCGCACAGACGATGAGGAGCGATAGCTTGGACATGGGGCTGCGCATGCGGGTGGTGGAGCCGCGCACGCTACAGCCGGTGTGCGGCGCCATGCAGGCGGACAAACCCTCGCTGGGGCTTGGTCCGGAATCCGTGGGGCTCCAGCACAGCCACGGTGCACATCTACTCGTAGGCGTCACGGCGCAGTAGCATCGACGCCGTCGTGCCTGTGCCGGGAGCTGCGATGTCTGCGTCAAGGGCGATCTCGTCGTGGGACGTGCTGCGTGCGCAGTTCTTCGTCGTGCTGCACGCCGGCGCGTGGGGCCTGGTCGCACCGCAGCGGCTGCTGGTCCCGCTGGTCGTGCGCCTGGACATGGGCCGGCGCGCGCGGGCCTTCCTCGCCGAGCTGCGCGAACGCTACGGTTGCGGCTGTCTGTGGCTTTGGTTCCCGTTGCGCCGCACGCTGCTGCTGCTGGACCCGCTCGCCAGCGACGAACTGCTCGCGAGCGAGGCCAACGCCGCCGATGCTTGTTTGAAGCAGCGCGCGCTGTCGCGTTTCGTGCCCGATGGCGTGATCGTATCGAGCGGCAGCGCGTGGTGGGAGCGGCGCGCGTTCAACGAAGTGGTACTCGCGCTCGGCCGGTCGCACCCTCAGCGCGAGCACTTCGCGCGCATTGCGGTGGCCGAGGTCGAGCATCTGCTCGCGCCTGGGCGCGAGACCCTGGCCTGGGCCGACTTCCAGCAACTGGCCGAGCGTGTCGCGCACCAGATCCTGCTCGGCCAAGGCAAGGTCGAGCCGCGTGCGAGCGCGTGGCTCGCGCGCTTGTCCGGCCGGGCCAACCTGCTGTTGCGCGATCGGGCGGCATTCCGAGCCTTGCACGCCTGGCTTCGCGGCGAACTGGGCCGCCGCCAGGGCGATGCCGGCGCGGCGCACTGCCTCGTCGGCGACGCCGCGCGGCGCATGGCCGCGGGCGAGGCTGGGCCGCAACTCGCGGCGACTTCGCAGGCCGGCTTCTGGTTCTTC